>NZ_JBFHGM010000047.1:0-24646 GCF_041583095.1 Draconibacterium sp. | reverse complement strand
AATGAGCTGGCTGCACGCCAGGGACGTACCGACAGTGAGCCTGAAGAAGCGGAACCTATTCCTCCAACTTCGGGCGAAGACATATAAACAGGTTTGATTTGTGGAGAACAAAAGCATCCATCCTGCGGGTTGGGTGCTTTTTTTGTGAAATACGATCAAAGAAGAACAGTTGTTTTTCGTCCGGAAGTTCGGGCGATCCTTGATCAGCTAACTTCGCCGGACGATTGCCCTCCGGTCATTTCAGCCCGGCGCTAACGCACCAGGTTATTCACATTCGCCGCTTTCAGCGCCAATATCCCGAAGGGATAAAATAGGATTAACCTCGGGTGAAAAAAAGATGGAATCCCCCCGAATCTTTTTATTGGTTGCTTTGAAACGCCCCGGCAGGGATTGCAGCGGCACCCTGTTGCAGGCAAGCGTGAAGTTTTTGTTAACGGATGGAGGCGGATGAAAGGAGCCCCCGTACCGTTTACAAAAACCAGGCTTTGCCAAAAGAGGTAGAGCGGAAAGCCCGGCTGCCAACAAAAAAGCAAAATAGGAACTCAAAGGCTTGAATTGTGTGGGGTGGCTAAATCGCTGAGCTTTAACTATCCGGCCCCAACAGCAGCTGCAGCCCAATCAGGGAATACCGAAACGTCGATATCAAACACCAAAACACCCCAGAAATACATAACCAATGTGGCCACAATAATTCCGGCCAGGTTGAGCAGTATTCCGGTTTTAACCATGTCTTTCACCCGGATGCGGTTGGTGCCAAAAATTATGGCGTTGGGCGGCGTGGCAACCGGTAACATAAAAGCAAGCGATGCCGCCAGGGTGGCTGGTATCATTAACAACAGCGGATTAACTTCGATGGTGGTGGAAAGTCCCGAAAGAATAGGCAGAATCATTTCGGTGGTGGCCGTGTTCGATGTTAGTTCGGTTAAAAGCGACATCATTGTTACGTTAGCAAAAGTGAGTACAATTGGCTTTACATTGGCAAGACCGGCCATTTGCTCGCCAAACCACACCGAAAGTCCCGACTCGACAAATCCCTGCGCCAGTGCAAATCCGCCACCAAATAAAAGCACAATGTTCCAGGGAATTTTTCGTGCCGTTTTCCAGTTCATTAGCCGTTCGCCTTTTTCTGATTTCGATGGCAGAATAAAAAGCAACAGCGCAATAAAAATGGCTACCGTACCATCGTTGATATACGACGGATTTTTGAACAACCGCGACCAACCGGGAATCTCGAACGACTGAATGGTAAACCCCGAACGGAATATCCATAAAAAAGCCAGAATTACGAACAAGGTCAGTACGATCTTCTCCTCGGGTTTTGCTTTACCCAGCGCCTGGTACTCTTCGCGAAACTGGTTGATGTGAATCTTCTTCCAGCTTTTTTGAGGTTTATACATGATATACAATAAGAGCCATGCCATAATAAACAACAGCACCGTAACCGGAAGGGCAAAAATAAACCAGTCGGCAAACGAAATTTCAGTCATCTGTGGGAAGATGATGCTAACAATTCGTGCAAACGACAAGTTGGGAGGCGTTCCTACCAGCGTTGCTACGCCACCAATTGATGCTGAATACGCAATTCCCAAAAGCAAACCGATTGCATACTTCCCCATTTTCTTTTGGCCCAGACTTTCTTCAAGCTTAATAATTATTGAAAGGGCAATCGGCACCATCATCATGGCAGTGGCCGTATTCGACATCCACATGGAAAGAAATGCTGTTGCCAGCATAAATCCCAATAAAATCCGCCCGGGACTGACGCCAACCACCAGCAGAATTCGCAATGCAATTCTTCTATGCAAATTCCACCTTTCCATGGCAAAAGCCATTAAAAATCCGCCAATAAAAAGGAAAATCAGGTGGTTAAAATACATGCCCGAAATCGTTTTCCCGTCAACCACGCCAAACAACGGGAATAGTGCTACCGGTAACAAAGCCGTGGCTGCCAAAGGAATGGCTTCTGTTATCCACCAAATGGCCATCAATAAGGCAATGGCAAAACAATAGGTAACGTTCCGGTTCTGCGGATCGAGGTCGGCGAAAAGAATTACCAACAAACTAATGAGCGGAGCCACAATTAAAGCCCACTGCCGTAGTCCATGTGGTTTCGATTGTATTAAATCAGGCATTTTAGTTTTATTCGTCTTTCCGAATTTAATACAACACAACGACTTATACAAAAGGCCGAATATAAATAGCTGTTGAATAAATTACGTTATTCGCTTCCAAATCCGTATATTGAGGGGAAGAAAACACATAAATATGTACACCTACAAAGCAACAGTTGACCGTGTGGTTGATGGCGACACCATCGACCTGGTAATCGACCTCGGATTTAAAATCACCACTTTTCAGCGTATTCGCCTTCGTGGCATAAACACCCCCGAAACTTATAATGTAAAAAGGGATTCGGAAGAATATAAAAATGGCATGAAAGCCAAAGCGTTTGTTATTGAGCGGATAACGAACAACAACAACCAGGTGATTGTTGAAACCGACAAAGAGGTGGGTAAATTTGGCCGTTACATAGGGACTATCCGCCTTACCGACAACGAGCAAACCCTTAACGATGAGCTGGTGGAAAAAGGTTTTGCAAAATATGTAGAATATTGACTTGGATTTGCTTGATTAACAAAAAAACATTCTATCTTTTCATTCGTTTATAATTGCTTATTTTTAAGGAAATCATGGAACTCGCATAATCATTCTGTCGAGCATTAAAACCTTTTTATTATGCTTGTTTTAAGGCAGATTTGTAAAATACATATATGACTACACAAAGCAACAAATTTGGAACAGCTCCGGTATTTCTCACAGCCATATCAACCATTTTAGGTGCAATTTTATTTCTTCGTTTTGGTTATGCAGTAGGCACGCTGGGCTTTTGGGGCGTTATCCTGATTATTTTCCTTGGGCACCTGGTAACCATTCCAACGGCACTTGCCATTTCCGAGATTGCCACCAATAAACGTGTTGAAGGCGGTGGCGAGTATTTTATCATCTCGCGCTCGTTCGGACTGAATATTGGTGCCACAATTGGTATTGCGCTTTTCTTTTCGCAGGCCATCAGTGTGGCATTTTATGTTATAGCTTTTACCGAGGCCTTTGAGTTCTTTTTTAACCTGTTGGCCGATAAATACGATTTTCTTCTGCCGCGGCAGGCCATCAGTTTGCCTGTTATGGCCGGTCTGGCTTTTTTGATAATAAAAAAAGGTGCCAACCTGGGTGTTAAAGCGCTTTATTTTGTGGTGGCTGTTTTGTTTGTTTCCATTATTATGTTCTTTCTCGGATCGACAGAGTTTTCGCAATCGGCCCATCTGCCTTTTTCGAAAGATCAGTTTCGGAATTTTGAGAATTTCTTTGTTGTTTTTGCCATTATTTTCCCGGCGTTTACAGGAATGACGGCCGGTGTTGGACTTTCGGGCGATTTAAAAAATCCATCGAAATCCATTCCGCTCGGAACAGTGCTGGCAACGGTTTCGGGCATGATACTTTACATTTTTATTGTGTATAAACTAACCATGTCGGCATCAACAGCCGATTTGCTGGAGCATCAGTTAATTATGGGTAAAATTGCCATTGCCGGATCGGTAATCGTACCGCTTGGGTTGGCGGCGTCAACCATTTCGTCTGCCTTGGGTTCGGTAATGGTAGCACCACGAACGTTGCAGGCGCTGGCGCTTGATCATGCTTTTCCATCGAAACGAATTAACCGCTGGCTATCCAAAGGAAATGCAGCCGACAACGAGCCACAAAATGCATCGATAGTTACCGTGGCCATTGCCTTTGTTTTTGTGGCATTGGGAGATGTAAATGCCGTTGCGTCTATCATCTCAATGTTTTTTATGGTTACTTATGGCGCCTTGTGTCTCATCTCATTTCTGAATCACTTTGGAGCTTCACCATCGTACCGCCCTACTTTCCGCTCGCGCTGGTATCTCTCGCTGGTCGGATTCCTTGTTTCTATTTGGGTGATGTTTAAAATCAGCACCTCATACGCCTTGCTGTCAGCCGGAGCTATGACACTGATTTACCTGTACATTAACCATTACCACAAACACCGCAAAGACTTTGCATCGCTGTTTGCCAACTCGCTCTTCCAGCTGAACAGGAAGTTGCAGGTGCACCTGCAGAAACGCAAAAAAATGGTAAAACAGAACGAGTGGCGTCCCAGTGCCATTTGCATTTCGGATAAAACCACCCACAATAACCGCGCATTTCAGTTGTTAAGCTGGATTTCGTACAAATACGGATTTGGAACTTTTTTATACCTCATAGAAGGTTATTATTCCTCAAAAACCGTTGAAAAAGCTGACGAGATGTTAAATCTTATGCTTGAAGAAGCTGACGAAGAAAACTACGTTTACATCGATACAATTATTTCGCCATCGTACACCTCGGCCATTGCACAGGCCATCCAAATTCCGGGTGTTGCGGGTATGGAGAATAACATGGTTATTTTTGAATACAACAAAGAAAAACCCGATAACCTGGGAAGAATTATTGAGAACTTTGCATTGGTAAACAGTGGCGATTTTGATATTTGTGTGTTGGCATCGTCGCCTAAAAAAATGAAAATTCAGAATGGTATACATGTGTGGATCAATTCGTTCGACACCGAGAATGCCAACCTGATGATTTTGCTGAGTTTTATTATTCTGGGGCATCCTGATTTAAAAAAGGCGAGCATCGAAATTTTTGTGGTTTGTCACGAAAACGAAGTGCAGCAATCAAAACAGGAAATGAAAAAGCTGGTGCTGTCGGGAAGGATGCCGATTACAGAAAAAAATATCAAGATCATTCAGCGCACCGATGAAATTTCTACGCGGGCAATTATCAATAAAACATCGAAAGATGCCGGTTTGATTTTGGTGGGGCTGCGCGAAGAAATGGTAAAACATGAAAAAGAAAACACTTTTGCAGGCTACGACGACCTGGGTACTATTTTGTTTGTTCATTCGAAAGAACAGAAAGCAATAGAGTAGCGGAAATTCATTACTGTAGTTATCGCAAATCTTAATCCGATTTTTAGGAAATAGTTACCGATTATAGGAATATTTTTGCTGAAATCTCCTGCCGGAGGCCTTCATCTTTGCCTTGAAGCAAAGACGAAGCAGAAAGTTCAAGGCTACTTTTGATCTTCCCCCTACGTTTTCATAAAACCTAAATTCGGACGGGTGATCTCCTCGCACCCTCGGAGCTTCCCGCTCTCATTAAGGTTTTATTTCAACTTCGGACAAAGACCAAAAGAGGCCGTTCCACTTATGCAAGGTTGGCAAATTAGGAAATTAACTTCGAAGCTTCGGCCTCGGGCGGTGAGCCGGAAAACAAGTGATGGCGACGTTAAAAAATTACTGTTGTTTGAGGAGCCCCGAAGTTTCGGGGGGAGTTTCAGGAATTTTAGGCGGTATCACGTAGCTTTTCCGAGGGAAGCGGACGCAGCCTTGGGTTTTCTGTTTACTGTTTGGGCTAAGCCAAAGAGTAAAATCCGCCTGATAGGGCAAATACCAATCTTATCTTCACAATTTTATCCAGTTTTATTAAATAAGGTAACGATTAGTATTTTTTTTGAAAGTTAAGGACATGTTTGCAGGCTCCAATCTTATAATTATCACATGCAATTCAATTTGTATAATTGAACAAAACAAAATATTTCGTAACTTCCGCTAAACGCTAATCGGGATAGTAATGAGGGAGATAAACGAATTTATTACCGACCAAACAGGTTTGAGTGCTGCCACCCAGCACAAAATAATTATCTCGATTCTTATCCTGATCTTTTTGTCGATCATCCGCCTGTTAATTCTGCGTATTGTTTGGCGGCAAACGCAAAACGTAAAAATCCGCTACTCATGGAAACGTGCCCTCTCGTTTATTATTCCTTTTTCAGGCTTAATATTGATCAGTGCAGTTTGGATTCATGCCTTTGAAGAATTTGGCACGTTCCTGGGCTTATTTACTGCAGGTATTGCCATTGCGTTAAAAGATCCTATCACGAACCTGGCCGGGTGGTTTTTTATCGTCGTGCGTAAACCTTTTCATGTGGGCGATCGTGTGCAGGTTGGCCCACACTCCGGAGATGTTATCGATATCCGGTCATTTCAGTTTACCATTCTTGAAATCGGGAACTGGGTTGACGCCGACCAAAGTACCGGCCGCATTATTCACCTACCCAACGGCAAGGTTTTTCTCGAACCACAGGCGAATTTCAGCACGGGTTTTGAGTACATATGGAACGAAATAAAAGTGGTTGTTACATTTGAAAGCAACTGGCAAAAATCGAAAGAATTACTCGAAACCATCATTCAGGACTACTCAAAAGACATTCATGTAAAAGCACAGAAAGAGATAATGGAAGCCAGCAAAAACTATATGATCTACTACAAACACCTCACACCAATTGTGTATACCAAAGTAATCGATTTTGGGGTATGTTTAACCATTCGCTACTTATGCAATCCGCGACAACGACGGGGATCGGAGAATATAATATGGCAAAACATACTTACCGCTTTTAACAAAGAACCCAATATTGAATTTGCCTATCCTACAACGCGTTTTTACAAAGCAGGCGAAGTAAGAGAAGTACAACAACGCAACCTTTAAACCAACAAAATCATCTTTCACGAAACTGCTGTATGAAACGGATTGTTCCTGTATTTTCGCTACTGCTGTTTATTATTGCTTCATGCAATGATGAAAAAGGCGTTGAAATGGATATTGTTGAAACCGGCTGTATGAATGGCTGGGACGACTTTTACGAAGATACCGGCGATTACAAACACGCAGTAACAAACTATCTTGAAGACCACAACATTGCTGTTTATTCGGTAGACAGAGTCACATATGACACCGGCCCATTTTGCCTGGCCTGTTTTTGTTCTACCGGAAACTTAATTGTAATCAGACTTAACGAAAAAGATGTTGACAAAGCAGAACAGCTGGGTTTTCAACTCGTTGTAAACGTCCAGCTTAACATTCCTAAACAAGAATAACTGCAGACCCTCTCTACATTTAAATTCTGTTAAATTTACAATATGGCAAAACAATTTGTACGCTATTAAGTTATACATATCGAAAAATCTACATGATTCGATAATTTTAACAGAATAAAACAATGAGCAAACAACTAATTTTAAAAAGTGCCTCATTGACTTTTCTACTTACCCTTATTCTTTCGGGTATCTCGTTTGGTCAAAACTGGCAAAGCGATTTTCAGCAATCATTACAAACTGCAAAAACAGAAGACAAACCCGTCATCCTGGTATTTTCCGGGTCAGATTGGTGTGCGCCGTGTATGAAACTGGAGAACGAGATATGGAGTTCAGATGAATTTAAAAACTATTCGGCCGAGCATTTTGTGCTTTATAAAGCCGATTTCCCGCGCCAAAAAAAGAATCAGCCCAACAGCGGGCAGGTGAAAGCCAACAAAGAACTGGCCGAGAAGTACAACCAAAAAGGTTTTTTCCCGCTGGTGGTAGTGTTGGATGAAAACGGTAAAGTGCTGGGTGAAACGGGCTACAAAAAACTCTCGCCCAACGAATACATCAAACATCTTGAAACCTTTGTGAACTAATGGTTCGCCACATAGCAATACTATTGGTTTTAGTAACACTGGGGCTGCCGGTTTTTTGCCAGCAACCTTACAAACGAACACTAAAACTTATGGGAAGCCGCTTCGACATTAGTGTTGTCGCCAACAACGAGCAGGAAGGAAACGGCTATATAGATCTGGCGGTTGCTGAAATTCAGCGTATCGAGAAGCTGATCTCATCATGGGATGCGAATTCAGAAACTTCGGCGATAAATAAAAATGCAGGCGTACAAGCTGTAAAGGTATCGCCCGAACTTTTTACGCTGATTGAACGGGCCATTCGTATTTCAGAATTAACCGACGGTGCTTTCGACATCAGCTATGCATCGATGGACCGCATCTGGCATTTCGATGGAAGTATGACCGAAATGCCTTCGGAAGAAACCATTGCGGCCTCAGTGGCAAAGGTCGGCTATAAGAACATTGTGCTGGATAAAGCAGCTTCAACCGTTTTCCTGCAAAAAGAGGGAATGAAGATCGGTTTTGGTGCCATTGGCAAAGGTTATGCTGCCGACAAAGCCAAAGCATTGCTGATGAGCAAAGGTGTGAGTGCCGGAATCATTAACGCATCGGGCGATATGAATACCTGGGGCAAACAACCCGATGGCTCGTACTGGAAAGTAGCCATTACCAACCCGATGAGCAAAGACAAGGCTTTTGCATTGCTACCCATCAAAAATGGTGCGGTGGTAACTTCGGGCGACTACGAAAAATATGTACAATTCAACGGAATACGTTACACACACATCATCGATCCGCGAACCGGTTATCCGGCACACGGCATCATAAGTGCTACTGTATTTGCACCTAAGGCCGAACTGGCCGATGCACTGGCAACATCAGTTTTTGTAATGGGTATTGATGTGGGTCTCGACCGCATTAACCAGTTGCCTCAAATAGAATGTATAATCGTTGACGATAAAGGAAATATTCATCAATCAGAAAATATTAAAATCGAAACAGAATGAGGATGAAGAAAAAGATCATTTTATTGGCAGGACTGGGCATCATGCTTTTCAGTTCGTGCACAGTGCTTAAGGAGTACGAAAAGGTAAATATAAACGATCCGGATATGGCCTTGGCCGACCGCAAGATCGACAAATTTCAAACTACTTTTCAATCGTACAGAGAGGCTGCTTCGGGAGCAAACGGAGGTAAAACCGGTGGCGGATGCGGCTGCAATTAAATCCAGTTAAAACATGAAGTATTTATTGAGTTTATTATTGATTGCTTCAGTGCTTGCTGTTAGCGCCCAGGACGACAATGCTGCGGGCGAATACAAAAAACGCGTACTGGAACATACAGAGATAGATATTCTGCTGAACTATTACGAGCAGGATGGAGAAAATGCCGCTGTTACAGGTGGCCGGGGAACCGAGGAACTTACCGATTTTTCGCCAACTATAATCGTGGCTGTTCCGTTGAACGACGACGACGTGCTGACTATAAACGCGAACATTTCGGCCTACACTTCGGCATCATCAAGTAACGTAAACCCTTTCGATGGCAAACAGCCGGCCGACCCTTTTGTGGCCAGTAGCGGCGCATCAAAATCGGATGTATGGGGAAATGTGCTTGGAAGTTACAGCCACAGCTCCGACGACAGAAACCGGCTGTGGAATGCCAACCTATCGGGTTCTGCCGAATTCGATTATATTTCGATTGGATTCGGCGGAGGACGCACCTGGTTGTTCAACGAAAAGAACACCGAGTTATCGCTGAATGGCAACGTGTTCCTTGATACCTGGAGCCTCATCTACCCTATCGAACTAAGGCCGGATGAGGGAAGTTCATTTCAACAGTTAGTTCCCGGTTACGATCCGTCGTTTAACGAACATAGCAGCAAAGGACGGAACTCTTACTCGGCGGGTATCGGTCTTTCGCAAATCCTGTCGAGCCGGATGACAGGTTATGTTTCGGCCGATTTTATTTTGCAGGATGGATTGTTGTCGACCCCGTTTCACCGCATTTATTTTGCCGATAAGGAAGATTATTTCTACGAGAACTTCCATTTGGCAGACGATATTGAGCAGCTGCCCGACACGCGCTTTAAAATTGCGCTGGGGGCCCGCCTCAACTATTTTGTAAACCACCGGGTAACCTTGCGAACCTTTTACCGGTATTACACCGACGATTGGGGAATTACTTCGCACACGGCAAGCATTGAAATCCCGGTAAAAATTACCGATAAGTTTACGCTGTACCCGTCGTACCGGTTTTATAACCAAACGGCAGCCGACTATTTTGCGCCGTACAACGAGCATTTATCTACCGAAGAATTTTACACCTCTGACTACGACCTGTCGGAATTTTCGGCCAATAACTACGGGTTTGGCGTTAGCTACACCGATGTGTTTACAAAATGGCACATCTGGAAACTGGGCTTAAAAAGTATCGATTTAAAATACCATAAATACGACCGCGATTCAGCATTCTCCGCATCGATGTTTTCGTTTGGGGTGAAGTTTGTGGTTGATTAAAAAGCGGATGAAATTAGCAAGAAAAACCACGAAGGCACAAAGTACACGAAAAAAATTACTGAATTTTGTTAGTAAACCTGGTCCTTCGTGTTCTTAGTGGTGAGGAATTTCTGACAACATTTATTAAAACTAAAAAAGCTGCAACAAAGCTTACTCCCGTCAGGCAAGTTTGCAATACCAGATCAAAATTAGAGCCCGGGGCTGTATTATTTTTACAAATACAGCCCCGGACTTTTTTATGTTAAAGTCCTATGGAAAGCAAAAACCTCTACTTTTGCCAAAAACCAAATTTAGTATGACAGGCTACGTACACATATACACCGGAAACGGCAAAGGAAAAACAACAGCAGCTTTTGGATTGGCTTTGCGTGCCTCCGGAGCAGATAAAAAAGTGTTTATCGCCCAGTTTGTAAAAGGAAAAACCTACTCCGAAATAAAGGCAGTACAAAACTACCTGCCGCAAGCCGAAGTAAAACAATTCGGCAACGGATATTTTATTAAAAAGCAACCTACTGATTCCGATATTGAAACGGCACAACAAGGTTTGAATGAGATTAAAACTTTGGTGCAATCCGAAAGCTATGATTTAATTATTCTGGATGAAATTTTTATTGCACTACACTATAAGCTTATTTCTGTTGAAGCAGTAACGGAGTTGATTACCACCAAACCCGCCAACCTGGAGCTGGTGCTTACCGGCCGTTATGCCCCCTACGAAATTATTGAACTGGCCGACCTGGTTACCGAAATGAAAGAAGTAAAACATTACTACAAAAAAGGTGTGCCGGCTCGTAAAGGAATTGAGTTTTAAAATTCACCCCTCTGCCAGCCATAAAGGCTGACATCTCCCCTCAACGGGGAGAAAAGAGGAATCCCATGGCAAAGCCAAGGGAAATTATTAGATTAAAAAACGCTGTTAACCGTTTGCCCCTGTACTGCTAAAAAATCGGAGTACCTTCTCTCTGTTCATTTCTTCAGCGTTATGTTCTTGCCTGACACTGATGCTCTTAGAAATCCGCAACAATAAGCTGGAAGTAACCTTTGTGCTTATCACAGGAAACTAATGTTGAATCCTGGATTAACATAAGACAACAATAATTACAACTTTTCAACACCTTTAAACTCTATATTTGACATTAAATCAAATCATTCAGATCCATTAACAAACAAACCAAAAAATGATCAGAAAAATTATTACTCTCCAAATTATCCCTTTTCTTTTATCAGCAATTATTTTAGGAAGCTGCGCTGAAAAACAGCACGATAAACAAAACGCAACACTAACCGTAATCACCGGAAATGTAGAAAACCTAAACGTTTATCCCAATACAAAAGAGTTCACGCTAAACATTGTCGATTTCAGAGGCAAAAAAACTACTTTTTCCGATTCAATAAAAAACGATGGTACTTTCAGGTTTGTGTTTGATTTATACAAACCACAAGATATAACCATCGATCCAATAGTTGGGCAAATTATTGCACACCCTGGCGATTCAATTCATATTGGAATTGACTTTGCAGACATTGGCAATATTCAATTCTCAGGAGATCGTCAGAAATCCAATACCGGTTTAAACAAGTTCTTAAACAGCAAATATTATGTACTTGGTTTTAATAATAGGGAAACAAACAGAATGGAGCTAAGCGAATTCCGGCTTTTCTGCGACAGTGTGAAGTTACTTACAGATAACAAACAACGTGAATTTGTAAAAGAGTTCAAACCTACTCACGAAGTGAATGCATGGACAAAAGATTACGTAACTATAGCTTACCAAAAAGCACTGCTGCATTTCCCATTTCTTTACGGGAATATAAGAAATCTAAAAAGTTTTAAAGAATTGGATGTGCCGGATGATTATTATAGCTTTTTAGAGAATATCAGCACCAATTTTTCTGATTCGATTGTGAATACGGAAATTTACCAATTGATGAGTCTTTATACAAGTAACTACGCTTTACGAACATTAAAAGACACCACGCTCTCGGCGCAGGAATATTATCAGGAATTAGCAAAAAATTTGATCAATGAGCACCATGATGGACTTTTTAGACAAATGCTTATTGGAAACCTGTTTTACCAGAGATTGAATCAAAATGATCTGGAATTCTTCACCAACAACAAAAAACTGCTGGATGATAACGTACACGAATCGTCTCTGAAAATCCCATTAACCAATTACTACAGCAACTTAGAAAAACAAATAAACAATCCTGAAATAAATTCGAATGCAACTTTGTCGAAATTGACTGAAACGGCAGGCGAATCGCTAATCGATTCAATTTTTGCAAAGAATCAGGGAAAAGTTATCTACATCGATTTTTGGGCAACATGGTGTGGACCGTGTAAGGCAGAAATGCCAAATTCAAAAAAACTAAAAGAAAAGTTAGCTGGTGAGGATATTGAGTTTGTGTATATCTGCATCGATTCGGATGAAAAACAATGGAAGTTGGCTTTATCCCAAATGCAACTCGATGGACAACATTATTATTGCGATAAGAAGCAAAGTAGAAATATTCGGAAAGCATTGGATATAAATGGAATCCCGCATTATATGTTGATAAACAAAAAAGGTCACATTATTGAAGCTGGTAGCGACTTAAGACCAATGAATCCTCAGACAATTTCGAAAATAAAAACATTGTTATAGCAATAATAGGTACAGAATTTAACATGGTAACAGGGGCCCTGGTGGCCCCATTTCACTAATCCCCTCGCGTGGTTAATATACCAAGGTATTACAACCTGGCAAAACCCGGAAACAGATGAATTGCGTCGGGGCTATTCTACAATTCCCCGATCTTTTGCCAACACCCCAACCTCTTAACTCTCATCGTTTACCTCAGAAGTTAAGAATTGGAGCTATGAGCTACAAACAAGTTATTCTGAGCTTTAAACAGATACCTTAAAACTTAAAACAGACACCTCCGAACTTCAAACAAGTACCTCATAACTTCAAACAAGTAGCTATGAGCTTCAAATAAGTAGCTTTTAGCTTCAAACAGGCAGCCCGGAGCTACTTAAAGGCACCTCTGAGCTTCAAATAAGTACTTCATAACTCCAACTGTTGAGCTCTAAGCTTAATAATTGTAGTTCTGAACTTGGTGGATGTAGTTCAGAGGTGAATAGGGGTACTTATGAGATACAGGGGGGTACCTCGGAGGTAGGTAGAGGCACCTTCGAGGTGGGGGTAAGCAGCTGTTTTGTCTCCCTGACAAAGAGCGATTGATTTTGTAATGAATTAAAAACCGAAACATTAACCTGCATGTTATCTCTGGTTTAACTTATTAAAGATCACCACTACATAATTTTAATTCGCTAATGATTTATATAGTTTCGCGGCCCAAACAGAAATTATAATCAGGGAAGTATGATTTGCGAACTGGCAAAAAAAGACATTGAAGAACTACAAACCACAAACGTATTACCGCAAACCACTTTTTGGGGCCGTATAAAACGCAACCAGGGTTTTATTCCGAAAGGTTTTGAACTTACCATTTCGCGCGATTTACTGGTTACAAGCGCCAATTCGCTCGAGAAAAAAGGGGAAGATTTGCTGATACTGATTAAGTATGTAAATCCTAACGCTTGTTTTGCCTATGTTCCGTACGGCCCGAAAATGGAGCCCACTTTCGAAAACCAGGGGCTGCTTTTAGAGCAGGTATCCGAATCGATACGACCGCACCTGCCCGCCAACTGTATTTTTATTCGTTACGATCTGACCTGGGAAAACCAGTGGGCTGCCGAGGATGATTATTTTGATGAGCAGGGAAACTGGATTGGCCCGCCACCCGCCCATACGCAGGAATACCGCGTAAATTTTAACACCGTTACCGGGAATGTAAAAAAGAGTATCGAGGACAACCTGCCAAAAAATACCTTCTTTCTCGACCTTACTTTAAACGAGCAGGAATTGATGTACAACATGCGCTACAATACCCGCTACAACGTACGCAAAGCCAACAAAATGGGAATACGGGTGCGCGAATACGGGCTGGAGCAAATTGGCGACTGGTATAAATTATACTTCGATACGGCCATGCGTCATAATATGGCTTTGCAAAGCCAGGACTACTTTTCGTCTATTCTGAGAAACCAGGACAACAGTAAAAACGGCGTAACCGTAAAAATGCTTATGGCCGATATTGACGGGCGTTTTCTGTCGTCGATGTTTTTGGTTCTATCGCGAAAACGCGGAACCTATCTGTATGGTGCCTCTTCAACGTGTAAAGATAATTTAATGGCCAGTTATGCGCTGCAATGGGAGTCGATACGAATCTCGAAAGAATGGGGTTGCACTGAATACGATATGTTTGGCTCGGCACCTAACTTAGACAGCAGTCACCCTTTACATGGCGTGCATATTTACAAAAAAGGCTTTGGCGGCGATCTCTACCACCGAATGGGATGCTGGGATTATCCATACGACCAAAAACAGTACGATATTTTTCGTTTACAGGAGGCGCAGAAATAACCCAATGAAAGCATAAAGGCCGGGGCTGTATTTCTATTTCATTATACAGCCCCGGTCTTTTTTCAGAAAGTACTCCGCATTTTTATAAGTATTGCCCTTTTCATTTCGTCCGGAAGAACCACCTGGCTTCGATTGACTTATTTCGCCGGACGATTTCGCGTCATTCATGTCTGCCGGTGCTACAACACCGGGTTATTCACTTTTGACGCTTTCAGCGCCATAAAAAAGATTTTGGGTTCAAACATAACTGCTCAGTTAACTCGTATTAACTTTGGAATTTTGCCTCCTATCCCAAGGGATAAAACATGATTAACCTCGGGTGAAACCCGGGGTTGATGAGAAAGTAAATCAAAGGCGCAAATAATCAGTTGTTCAACGCTCAACAGCTGTATGCGCCTCGTAATCTGACTATTTTTATGAAATGCTGTCGTTAGTCCACAACTTTATTCCTGTTGGTTATTTCCGGAAATCGTAAATGTTTTATTTATAGAAGTTTCTCGCTGATAACGCCGATCAATTTCTATCCATCTGCGAAAATCCGCGAAATCTGCGAGCAACCTATTCTTTCCACTTCTTAAAAACCAAGGTAGCGTTGTGTCCACCAAAACCAAAGCTGTTGGTAATAGCCAAATCAACCTTGGCATGTACACTTTCTCCGGTAATAATATTTATCGTGTTCGGGATTACCGGATCAACCTCGGTAGTGTTTATTGTAGGAGTGATTATCCCCTTTTCGATAGCTTTAATGCATAGGATAGATTCCACTGCTCCGGCAGCTCCCAGCAAATGGCCGGTCATCGATTTTGATGAACTGATCTTCAGGTTCTGCGGATTTTCGCCAAACAAGCGTCGTATGGCATTTATTTCGCTTATATCGCCAATTGGTGTTGAAGTAGCGTGTGCATTCAGGTAATCCACCTCTTCGGGTCTTACACCGGCCTCCTTCAATGCAAACTCCATCGCTTTTGAAGCGCCTTCGCCATCGGGGTGCGATGCTGCCACATGGTAGGCATCCGATGTCATGGCAGCGCCTACAATTTCGGCATATATTTTAGCGCCACGTTTTTTGGCATGTTCGTAATCTTCCAGAATCAATGTTCCGGCTCCCTCTCCCATCACAAAACCGTCGCGGTTTACATCAAACGGCCGCGATGCCAGCTCGGGGTGTTCGTTATTTACCGACAAGGCGCGCATGGCGTTAAAACCACCTATTCCCATTTCTATGATTCCGGCTTCCGATCCACCGGTAACAAAAACCTTTGCTTTACCAAGCTTAATGTAGTTAAAAGCATCCATTATTGCCGTGTTGGAGGTGGCACATGCCGACGAAGTGGTAAAAGACATTCCTTTAAGACCATATTTCAGGGAAATGATTCCGGCTCCCATATTGATCAGCATTTTGGGCCCCAGCATCGGGCTAAAACGAGGCACGCCGGTTTTGGCATAAACTTTTACTTCTTTTTCGTAATAATCCATGCCGCCCTGGCCCGATCCCCATATCACGCCAATGTCGTACGGATCGATACTTGCCAAATCCAAACCACTATCCAGCAAAGCTTCGCCGGTAGTAACCAGGGCATATTGCGAAAACAGGTCGGTACATTTTATATCCGACCGGTCGAGATGCTCGTTTGCATTAAAGCCTTTTATTTCGCAGGCAAATTTGGTTTTAAAATTGGATGTATCGAATTTGGTGATGGGAATTGCACCGCTGGTTCCGGCCACCGCATTCTCCCAAAATTCGTTTATATTATTTCCGATAGGCGTAAGTGCTCCAAGCCCGGTGATTACAACTCGTCGTTTTTCCATAATAAAACGGCACCCCTGTTCGGGATATGCCAAGCTGGTTATGATTTAGTTTTCGATTTATTCACAACAACACTATCAGCTGTTATGATTCTCAAGCAAATATAAGCACTTATTTAAAAGATGAACTTTATACCTTCGGCAATTTCTGGTTTTAATCCAGTTTAATGCGGTTCAAATGCAGTCCTTCGCTTTGAACAGAGCGGGCATATTTTACGGCCGGTTTTCCGAAAAGCAACACATAGCCCAGTTCATGGTCTTCCGGAATACCAATCTGGCTTCCCAACTCCGGAGCAAGAACTTTCATTACCATTTTTATAAAACCATTCCATAAAGTTCCGATTTCATAAGTATTGGCAAGCAACTCGAAATAGCTAAGCGCAATATGACAATCAGCATCGGGCGACGCAACATTTTTGGGAGCCGAAGTAATTAGCACATGTGGTGCATCGCGAAAAAGAACGTCGATTTGTTTGCTTTCCCACAAGCGCTGCAGATCGTTTAAAAATGCCATTCGTTCAGGAATTTTTCCTGCAGCATTTGTTTCTTTAATCGCGTTATAAACTGCATTGCGCAATTTACTTAACTCACTTTTTGTTTCGGTTACCGAAAACAACACTTCATTTTTATTGTGACCCGTTGGTGCATAGGCAGCTGTTGCCAACAATTCATGAATAAGTTCCGGCGCTATCTCTTCAGTTTTAAACTTGCGAATTGAACGACGAGTTTTTATCAGTTGCGCCAGTTTATCCGGCTCTACAATATTCTTTTTAACCGGAATGCTGTCTTCCGGCTTCTTCCCCCAGATTGAAAGCGCTGCCGTTGGACAAATAGCCAAACAGTGCTGACATTTTATACACTGTGCTTCTTTTCCTTCTTTAATTTCGGGGTATTCGCTTTTTGGGTTTATCACCAGTGTTGGGCAATCGGCAGCACACAAACCACATTGGGTGCATTTCTGCCTATCTATTTTAAAATCGATCATTTTGGTTTTTATTTTTGGTGGTACAAAGATAGCAGTTGCCCTGAGAACACTCTTTTTGAGTCTCTGCGAAAGGGGTAAAACAAAAAACAGGTAACATTTAGCGCTGTAGCTACCTGTTACCTGTTCTTCATCTTAAAACGATTTTAGAGGAATTAGTATTTCCATTTATTCGCCAGTCGCACCAGCGATAACATTACCGGTACTTCGACCAAAACACCCACTACTGTAACCATTGCTGCCGGCGATTGTAAACCGAACAACGCAATTGCTACGGCCACTGCCAACTCGAAAAAGTTACTGGCGCCGATCATTGCTGCCGGAGAACAAACTGCGTGTGGTAATTTTAATTTCCGGCCGCCAAACCACGCAATAAAAAAGATAAAGTAGGTTTGAATAACCAGCGGAATGGCAACCAGCACAATAATCAGCGGATTTTTAACGATAATATCCCCCTGGAAAGCAAACAATAAAACCAGTGTAAGCAACAAGGCAATTATTGAAACCGGTTTAAACTTCGGAAGAAAGGTGTTCTTAAACCATTCTTCGCCTTTTCTTTTAACCAGCAGTTTGTGGGTAAGGTAACCCGCCAAAAGCGGCACAACCACAAATACAACTATACTCGCAACCAGCGTGTCGTAAGGAATGGTAATGTTTGTTATTCCCAAAAGAAATCCCACAATCGGGATAAAAGCCACCAAAATAATCAGGTCGTTAACCGAAACCTGCACCAGCGTGTAGTTCGGATCTCCGTTGGTTAAGTAGCTCCACACAAAAACCATTGCTGTACATGGCGCTGCACCCAGCAAAATTGCACCGGCAATGTATTCACCGGCCTGCTCGGGCGAAATAAAAGCCGAATATAGTTTTGAGAAAAATATCCAGGCAAAAAATGCCATGGTAAAAGGTTTTATCAGCCAGTTTACAACTAAGGTGAGAATTAAACCTTTGGGGCGCTTCCCAACGTTTTTTATGCTCGAAAAATCGACCTGAAGCATCATGGGATAAATCATCATCCAGATTAAAATGGCAACCGGAATATTCACCTTGTAAATCTCCATGTTGCTCAATACCTGGATGCTGTCTCCGGCAAAGTGCCCGATGCCAATTCCCACAGCAATACAAATTGCCACCCACAGACTCAGATATTTTTCAAAAAAACCGATTTGCTTTTTGCTGTTAGCCATTTCTTGTTCCATTAACCGTTATACAAAAATTGAACTACAGTTGTGGTTTAATCTCGTGCTCATACAGTTTGTAAAAACGTTCTTTAATTTCGTCGCGTACCCGGATAAACTCGCTCCAGATAAACTCGTCGGTGCCGGTGGCATGCGACGGATCGTCGAAACCAATGTGCAGGCGGTGTTTCACTTCTCCGAAAAAAGCCGGGCAACTTTCGTTGGCACCACCACAAACGGTAATTACGTAATCCCATTGGTCGTTCAAAAATTTCTGAACCGAATCAGAAGAATGCCCACTGATATCGATACCAATTTCGGCCATTGCTTTAACGGCTTTTTGGTTGAGTTTCCCCGATGCTTCGGTACCACCTGATTCTACCTGAATACGTTCGTCAAACGATTGTAAAAAACCGTGTGCCATTTGGCTGCGGCAACTGTTACCTGTACAAAGAATTAATACTTTCATTTTGTGTATACTAATTAAATTATCTTGTTATTTACATTCATAATCTCTCACATTCAGGCCGCGTAAAAATTGTTCGATTATGGCTTTTACCTCAGTAATTTTCTTCGGATTCAGACAATATTTTGTTCTGACTCCTTCGATATGTCCCTGAATTAAACCTGCTTCCTTTAACTCTTTAATGTGCTGATTTACGGTGGTTCTTCCCAATGGTAATTCTTCCGAAAGATCGCCGGTAATACAACTGTTCGCTTCCGACAGGTATTGCAATATTTTTAAACGAGCCGGATGCGCCAACACCTTAAACCAGGCGGCCTGGGTTTTCAGGTCCTCATCGAATAAATCTGTTTTTGATTGTACCATTGCTTTTTATTTGGACGCAAATATACGTCAAATTGATTTCCGACGTATATATACATCTAAACAAATCGTTAAATTAAGGTAAACTGATTATTTCTACTTTAACAGATTCATTGAAAAATTCAATCTGTTTTACCCTAAACCCTAAAGGGAACCAGATTGATTTTTTGGGTTTCACCCTTTAGTGTCGGGGTAAAAGTCCAAAAAATTGTATTGAAAAGATAATCTGTTAAAGTAGAATTATTTACTAAAGGCATATTGGTTTTAAAACCACTCGCGTTTTCGGAAAATAAGAATACCGATTAGTGCCAGAATTATTGAAATACCGAGGATGAGAAAAAATGCCCATCGACTGGTTTCCAGGTTATTCGGAATATTCATGCCATAAAAACTGGCAACAAGTGTTGGAATCATTAAAATAATGGAAATGGAAGCCAGCTGTTTCATCACCACATTCAGGTTATTCGAAATTACCGAAGCAAAGGCATCCATCATTCCACTTTGAATATCGGAGTAGATCTGTGCCATGTCAAGCGCCTGTTTGTTTTCTATTATGGCATCTTCCAGCAGATCTTCGTTGATCTCGCTAATCGATTTCCGGTTTCCATTTTTCAGTTTGGCCAAAACCAGTTCGTTGGCTTTTATCGAGGTTATAAAAAACACCAGGCATTTTTCCATTTTCAGCAGTCGGTTCAATTCCTTATTTCGGATCGACTTTTCCAGATCCTGCTCAATAATAGCCGTTTGCTGGTTAATGTATTTTAGGTAACTCAGGTAGGTATTGGCGGTGCGCAGAAACAGTTTCAATGAAAAGTTCAGCACGTCTTTAACCTGTCGCTTGCTATCGCGGTACAGCGACGGACTATCGTAGGGCAAAACCTCATTCTCAACCTGACACAACGTGATGGTAAAACTTTCGGTCATAAAAATACCAAGTGGAACCGTAAAATACGGAACTCCGTTGTTCTTATCGGGCACCGGAATACGAATAATGATCAGTGACCAGTCATCATCGTGTTCAATCCTCGAGCGTTCGTCGGCATCGAGAATATCGCGTACAACATCCTGGGGTACATTAAAGTCTTTAATAAGTAATTCTATTTCGTTGGCAGTAGGTTTTGTTACATTAATCCAGCAGCCTTTTTCCGGCTTATCAATTTCAATATAACCGCCAAATGATTTGAAAATTTTCAACATGGTATTACCTCCTCTGTTTTTCTACCAACAGGAGGCAATATGCTCCTAGTGGTAAGAGTTATTTTTTAATTCTCTATGATACGGGCCTTCGTCCATATTAATTTTTGTTTTTTTTTGAATTCGCTTGCAAAGTTAATTTTAAACGGCCAAAATCCGGCTATTGTTCTAAAAAATACGTTAATGATCTTTTAAAGACCAAAATATTTATGGTTTCGGAGATCAAAAAAAAGAGGGTAAACCTTTTGGCACCCCTCCTTCACTTTCATTAAATCAGTAACTTTTTTAAGCCTTGATCTTATCATATAAACCCAACAATTTAGTCTCGTAAATTTCCTTGATCTGCTCTTCAGCATCGCCAATCGGTTTTACCGGAATAAGGTCTTTCACCTCTTCGGCCGTCATTCCTGATTTAAAGAAAATGGACAGCGATTTTTTCAATGTGGCCTCTATCGCTTTTTTTGCTTCATTTTCATCTAAACCGGTGGCAACAGCAACTCTAAGCATCTCTTCCCACTGAAACCAGAAATAGGTTGGCAACATGGCTGAAACAATGGCATATCCTTCCAGTTTATGCTCTTCAACCCCGAAGTTTTTGCCCATAGCTTTAAACAGTTTCAGGAAACTCTTTTTAGTCTTTTTGTCGGTTTCAGGATGAAAAGCCACCGGATTATATCCTTTGTTAATAAAGGATGTAGCGTTAGGAATCATTCGTACAACGTTTGAAGTTCCCAAAGCGCCAGAAATCTTTTCTATCGTAACTTTTGGTGCCAGCGAAAGCACCTGCGTATCTTCTGTTACAACATCTTTTATGGCAGCCAGAGTTTCGGCCATTACCGGCGGATGAACAGCCAAAACCACCAATTCATTTTTGGCTGCATCTTTCGCCGAATCGGCAACTTCAATATCCGGAAATAAATTTTGGAGTGCACTCAGCGTTTCGCTGTTTGGTTCGAATACCTTAACGTTCTCAAAAACAACTTTTTTGTTTTTAAACGCCTGCAAAAAGATCTTAGTGATCCTTCCGCCACCAATAAATCCAATGGTTTTTGTTTTCATCTGTTTAAAATTTTTTGATTTCTGAATGTTCAAAAAATTTGAATACATTCAGGAACTCACATAAATTTTAATCACTCATATTAACGAATTTAGAATGAAGAAAATTTATATTCGTTTCATTTTTTTGAGTTTTATCGTTAGTTGAAATAGTTACATCACGTAGTTAAAAATGAAGCCAACAATTACAATTCCGGCCGCAACTATGCCCACAAACGCAGCAATCAACTGCCACTTTAATACCTTTTTCAGGATAATTATTTCGGGGAGCGACAGGGCAATTACCGACATCATAAATGCCAGTGCTGTGCCCAGCGAAACTCCTTTTTCGATGAGTACACTTACAATGGGGATAATTCCGGCTGCATTGGAATACATAGGAACGCCCATTAAAATAGCCAGCGGAACACCATACCAGTTTTCCTTTCCAAGCAAGGAACCAAGAAAATCTTCAGGAACATAACCATGTGCTCCTGCTCCAACAGCAATACCGATAATAATGTATATCCAGATTTTGCCTACAATTTCGCGAACCGAATCGAATCCTTTTTGAATACGATCGCTAAACGAAAGTTTTTCTTCTTCCAAACCTTCTGCATTTGCTTTTACGCTGTATACCCACTCGGCAACATATTTTTCCATTTTAAGTTTGCCTATCAGCCACCCCGAGAGAATGGCAATCGTTAAACCGGTACCCACATAAATAAGTGCCACTTTCCAGCCAAACAATCCAACCAACAAAACAAGAGCAACCTCGTTTACCATGGGCGCAGCAATTAAAAACGAAAAGGTAACGCCAATTGGAATTCCAGCTTCAACAAATCCCAGAAACAGCGGAATTGCCGAACACGAGCAAAACGGAGTTACAATGCCCAATAATGCCGCCATTACATTTCCGGTTAACAGCGATTTTCCCTGAAGCATTTTCCGGGTCTTTTCGGTTGAAAAATAACTACGGATAATACCCACACCAAAAATAATGAGCACCAGCAGTAGCATTACTTTAGGTACTTCGTAAATAAAAAAGCGCAGGGTTTCGGTTAAATGTTTCCCGGCAGTCATCCCGGCCACATCGTCGACAATTACATCGGCAATGTTTTGCAGATTCATGTAAAGCAATAGCCAACCGGGCAATAGAAATAGCGGTAACAACCAACCGTTCGTTTTTCTGTTCAATGAAATCACTTTCTCTCTCATCTTTTCACCATTCGTATTTTTACGAACTATTTCTTTAAAATTTTTTATTTCATCAACTGCTGTAACATTCTAATAACTGCTACATCCATTATCCACAACAGCAACACTTTGGCTTTTCAGACTTTTGTTCTCCCAATATCTGGCGAATATCATCGGCGCAACATTTTCCAGTTGGATTTAGCGTTTTACAATCCGAACCGGTACATGCGCCGGTTGTTGCTTTTATTTCCTGCAGGCTTTTTGCACCTTTATCCATTGCAGACCGAATTTCTGCTTCGCTTATATTTTTACAATAACAGATTATCTCATCCATGGCAAAACAAACAAAGTAAGAACGTAATAAATACCTACTCCAATAAACAACACTGCAATTACCCGGCGAAACCAGATCTCAAAGCTTTTCATTTTGTTGTACAAATTACCGATAGAGCCAAGGCTAAAGGCAATTAACCAGGCAAAAATGATTACCGGAATTCCGGTTGCAACAGCAAAAACGACTGGCAGATACAAGCCGCTGGCATTGCTTATGGTCATCGGAATTAATATTCCAAAATAAAGAACGCCACTATACGGACAGAAGGCCAGGGCAAAAACAATTCCCAGTAACAACACGCCCCAAAATCCTTTATTCGATCTGCTTTGCATTTTCTCAGTTAGCGCCCCAACACCCGGAACAGACAGGTTCAAAACGCCCAACATAAACAGGCCAATTATTATCAGTAAGGGACCCAAAATTTTTTCACCCCAGGTTTGAAAAAAAGATGAGAACTCGAACTGACTGGCACCAAAAAAAAACAGCAAACCAATTGCGGTATAAGAAAAAGCACGTCCCAAGGTATAAACCAAACCATTCAGAAATACTTTTTTCTGGCTGGTAATATCTTTACTGATGTAGCCAATTGCCGTAATGTTGGTTGCCAGCGGACAAGGGCTAATGGCTGTCATTAGCCCCAGCATAAACGCCGACAATATCGGAATTTCTGAATTCTCAAAAATTGTTTGTAATACCTCCATCTTGCTTAGAGCAGTTCGTCGATTTCAGACTTTAAGCGCTTTTCAAATTTTTCGGGTTTGGTGCGTGCATTCATAAATGCAGAACTAGTAAGGTCAACCATTTCGTCGCCTTTTACGAGTAACAGCGTTTGTCCGCTGATTTTATACTTTTTTACCAAAGGATTGTTCTTATCCTCCTCACGATTAATAGACTCGAAAGTTACTTTTCCTTTGTAATTTTCTTCAATTGTTTTCTTTGCTACTTTTTCAACTGCCTCGCAGGTAACACATCGTTTTGTGGCATGAAAATAATAGGCTTTTACCTCACTTGATTGCGGAGTTACGGCACAACCATCACCCGCTGCATTTGGGCCACTTTTTGCCGCTCCTGAACAACAATGTGCATTTGCTGAAATGGCTCCAACAAACAGCATAATACTTAAAATACTGATTAGTTTTTTCATCATATTTCTGTTAAAGGTTGTTGATGTTTGTAATTCTGAATCGGTTTTGTTATTCGTTATTACGATAATAATTCCTTCAGTTCTTTATCTCCCGGCAGTCGTCCGCTCATTACAACTTTTCCGTCAACAACAAGCGCCGGAGTATTCATCACCCCAAATTGCATGATTTTGTATATGTCTTCCACTTTTTCAATCGATGCTTCAACGCCCAATTCACTTACGGCGTTTCTTGTCTTTTCTTCCAGCTTTTTGCATTTGGCACAGCCGGTTCCTAAAACTTTTATCTCCATCTTTCTTTTGGTTTTTTTGATTTATTGTTCGCTGAAACACAAACTATTTGCTCAAAATTATTAATCTATCTTCAGAAAATTCTTAAACAACTCCTGTGCTTCTGCCCAGTT
>NZ_JBFHGM010000046.1:0-24681 GCF_041583095.1 Draconibacterium sp. | reverse complement strand
TACCTTTCAATTCGCCTTCTGAAGCTGCTTTCATTGCTGCACAAATTTCAGCGTATGAAGCACCTTTAGCTAAGTTTACAGTAAGGTCAACAACTGATACGTCAGGAGTTGGAACACGGAAAGCCATACCTGTAAGTTTTCCGTTCAATTCAGGAATTACTTTACCTACAGCTTTAGCAGCACCAGTAGATGACGGGATGATGTTTTGACCAGCACCACGTCCACCTCTCCAGTCTTTTGCTGAAGGACCGTCAACTGTTTTCTGAGTTGCAGTAGTAGCGTGAACTGTAGTCATCAAACCGTCAACAATACCGAAGTTGTCGTTCAATACTTTAGCGATAGGAGCCAAGCAGTTAGTAGTACAAGATGCGTTAGAAACAAAAGTCATATCATTGCTGTATGATTTGTTGTTTACGCCCATAACGAACATTGGAGTGTCGTCTTTTGATGGAGCAGACATTACAACTTTTTTAGCACCTGCGTCGATGTGACCCTGAGCTGATTCTTTAGTTAAGAAAAGACCAGTTGATTCAACAACGTACTCAGCACCAACAGCACCCCAGTTAATGTCAGCAGGATTACGCTCAGCAGTAACGCGAACAACGTTTCCGTTAACAACCAAAGCACCGTCTTTTACTTCAACAGTACCGTCGAAACGACCGTGAGTTGAATCATATTTCAACATGTAAGCCATGTAGTCAACGTCGATAAGGTCGTTGATAGCAACTACTTGTACAGTTCCTTTGGCAACTGCCTGACGGAATACAAAACGTCCGATTCTACCGAATCCGTTAATACCTATTTTAATCATAGTTGAGAAAGTTTAAATTTATTTAAAAGAAATTTATTGTAATTATTTCGCTTTCAGGTTTTAACTGCCTGTTTTTTTATAGCCCCACAAAGTAAGTACAAATTATTTATTGAGTCAAGCGCTGTTTTTTTTTTCGTCCGAACCTTAATATTTACTTAAAGTGTTTTGCATGGATTAAGTGGCATTTTTCGCCCTATTTTAAAGGAACATTGTGAATATGGCATTCTCGCAGGTTTGAAAATTGATTAAAGAGCAGGTTGTCAATATGATAAACTGGAAGGAGATTGCCCAAAAATTTTGGCAGATAAATATATATTGGCTAAAAAGCAGGGGATTCTTTGGTCAAACAGTTTTGCGTTACTTTGTTAACATATAAAATTGATGAATCATAAAAAGGAACTATTTTACAGCTAAATGGCAAATAAAACGTAGTAAAGTGAAGTTATGAATTTGAAGGTGCGGTAATTCCTGTTTGCGGTAATTGTTGGTAACTGTAAGCAGGGCATTTGCATGTTTTGCACGAGCCAATAAATAGCATCAGAAAGAACAGGAGTAAGCCGGTTAATAATGCTTTGGCAATAACCTTCATTTTGAAAGATAAATTGGATTTTTCTGTAATGAAATGTCTTGAAAAATAGTGGTTTATGGTATATTTATGGTCGATTCTTTGCATTGCGAAAACTGGTTTCATTACTTATAAGCGAATAAATAGGTTTTTTATTATATGAATTTAAAAAAATAAGCTTAAAATTGTAGGTATATGCAGAATTTGGAGGGTAATTTAACCCAAAAAATAGCAGGATATTAACGACTAAGCCTGAAATTTGGTTTAGTCGTGTTGAAAACATAGTGCCGGAGAATGTCTTTTTTGCAAGTTATATTTTGTACATTGACGGAAATTTATTCATA
This sequence comes from Draconibacterium sp., assembly GCF_041583095.1. Taxonomy (NCBI): domain Bacteria; kingdom Pseudomonadati; phylum Bacteroidota; class Bacteroidia; order Marinilabiliales; family Prolixibacteraceae; genus Draconibacterium; species Draconibacterium sp. The sequence goes on along the minus strand of NZ_JBFHGM010000046.1, from coordinate 22,961 downwards.
TAGCAAGGATCACAGCGAAAATGAGAATAAATTTTACAGGCTGGAATAATTAAAACTAGAGATATAAAAATCTACCGATCGCTTAAGTTCAATTTAAAAGAAGTTCTATGAGAAAAATGTTTACAAGAATTTTTAGTTTGGTGTTACTTTTCTTAATGGTGGGCTTTGTTACGGAGCTAAAGGCTCAGTGTGACGTCACTATTACTGATGCTGCAGCAGCTGTAACAGATATCGCCTGTGGAGGAGAAAGCACCGGAGAAATTACAGTATTCTCTGCTAAAGGAGGTACTGGAGTATATACTTATACTTTACAAGTATGGGAAGAAGCAACTTGGGTAGACGTTACTCCTTATGTTGGTGTAGCTGATACGGTATATTCCGGTCTTCCTTACGGAACTTATAAAGTAATTGCTACTGATACTGAAGGTTGCTGGGCGGAAACAGCAAATATTGATGTTGCTGGAGCTGCACCAGGTGACGCGGTGGTTATCAGTAATCAAACTTTTAAAGATATTTCGTGCTATGGTGCAAGTGACGGTCTGATAGAGATCTGGGCTTCAGGAGGAACAGGACCATATCAGTTTAAAGTAAATAACAACAACTGGAGGGATTTTCCAATAGGTTCCGACTATAAAGATATTGTTGTTACGGTGGCCGGAGAATATGAGATTACAGTTCGCGATGTCTTGGGTTGTATTTCCGGTGTTCAAACGTTTATTATTGGCGAACCAGCGCCTGTATCAGTAACAACCTCGGTTGTTAATGTAAACAGCGTTTGCAATCCGGATGGAGCGTTAACCGTTACAATTTCAGGCGGTCATGTTGTTGAAGGCTATTCGGTTGTTTATGATGTATATGTAAACGATGTAATGTGGAGTGCCGGTATTAGCGGGCCTTCAGTTACCTATTCTGATGTGGCTAACGGAACATACAACATAAAAGTTGTTGAACACTGGGGAGGCCAAAATTCATGCGAAGGATTTGATACAGTTGAAGTAACCGCTCCTGAAGCGATTACAGGTATGGCTGTTGTAGCTAAAAACGTTGTATGTAACGGCGAGGCAAATGGCGAAATTATGGTTAGCAATGTAGCCGGAGGTTTAGCACCTTACCATTTATATTTGTCGGGTCCGGATACTGCCGATATGGCTTTTGATACCGCCGGCGATAACACTTTTACCGGCTTGGTGGCCGGCACATACAGTGTGCAAATTGAAGATGCCGTAGGTTGTGTTTTTGTAATTAACGATTTAGTGGTGGATGAGCCAACTGTTTTAATGTTAAGCTCTACGCACATACAAGATATATCGTGTGTTGAAAATGGCGAGTTCTCGGTACAGGCTTCAGGCGGTGCCGGATCTTATAAATACTTTGCTGCATTATCTCAATTACCAGCTTATATTAACGTGCCGGATGCAACAAGTGCCGAGTGGCAAACTGATAGTATATTTTCGGTTCCCGAAGCAGGAACCTATATTGTTTGGGCTATGGATATCAACGAATGTGTAATCGGCGGGGAAGAAGATGATTTGGGAAATCCTGTAGCAGCATGGACTGTAGAAATACAAAAACCGGAAATTGAAGTAGTAGTTGAAGGGACTGTGGCCGATGAGCCAGCTTGTAAAGGCGATTTAACCGGAAGCATTACCGTAGATGCCGATGATGTAACAGTTTATAAAGATGGAGTTGTACTTGCAAATCCGGTGTATACGGTTACAATTGATGAAGCAGAAACAAACACCGTTGAAAACCTGGGGGTTGGTACATATTATATCGTTGTAACACACGAAAGTGGATGTATCGGTCGCGATACCGTTACTATTACCGAACCTGACGTGCTAACGGCATCTCTTGATAAAGGAGAAGGTGAATTTACCTGTCCGGGCGACAATATTGGTTATATCGAAACATCTGTTAGTGGTGGTACCGAGACATTTATGTATCAGCTTTGGCAGAATAATGTGCTAAAAACGGATTATCAGAATTCAAATTCATTTTTGGTTGCCATTGATAACGAATACTTTGTTGTGGTGATGGACAACAATGGTTGTACCGATACATCAAATGTTATAACAATCGATCCTGTTCCTCCGATTGAATTTGAACTAACCGACGTTACTTGTTCTGATGATACAATGGCTTCAGCATGGGTTGAAGTAGCTTTTGAAGAAGGTAGAATGTACCAGGTGCTTTGGCAAAAAATTGAAACCGAAGCAGGTGATTATACCGATACATCAGCTTGGTTTAACGAGCCAATAAAATTAGACCAGAAGTTTGCCTATAGTTCAGACGGAAATGATATTATGTATCAGTTTACTGTGGTTGATGATAAAGGCTGTGAAGCTGACGTTGAGACCATGAAATTCGACATGGTAACAGCACTTGAATTAACAGTTACTGAAGGCGATGTTGATGGCTGTACCACAGGTATAACTGTTGCTGCTGCCGGAGGTGTTGCTCCTTACTCTTTTATGGTTAACGGAGAAGTAACAAGCGGAACAGAATTGAGCTTAGGCGGAGGAACACACGACATTATTGTAACGGATGCACATGGTTGTATGAACGATACAACACTGGAGTTGGCTTACCCAATTAGCATGGATACACTGATAAGTGTTTACGTTGGCGATACAACACAGTTTGTATACGGAACAATTGATACCGCCCTGGTAGCTGAAGTTGAAGGCGAAACAAGCCACAATTTGTATAATGACATTGAGGCAGGATGTATCGAAGAAGTAGTTGTAACACTTGACGCCAGAGAAAGAGCAATGCCTGTTCTTGACTCAGTAAGTCCGAATGGCGTTACAATCGAAACAAACCATGCGGTCTTCACCATTGTATTTACTGATGAAGTTCCGATAACATTTAACGAATCAGTAAGTGGATTCTTAACTGTAACAGCAGTAGATTCAACTGAAGCTACGCTGGTAATACCAATTACAGCTGATATGGTTGATGGAAATACAATTACAATTGACTACGATTATTTGGTACTTGGAGCATTGGTAATTAACACTACTTATACCGTTTCGGTAGATAGCGGTATTGTTATGGGCGACGGAATGGCCTGGGATGGAGTTACAGGAGACTGGTCGTTCACAACAGGTGACGAGTATCCGTTAGGAGCTGAACCTGATTTTAAAGTTGCTGACTTTAAGATTTATCCTAACCCATTTAATGAGTACATTAGAATTGACAAGGCTGCAGAACTTGATCGTGTAGTTATTTCAAACATCGCTGGCCAGCGTGTACTGGATATTGAATATCCGGATTATGAAATACCTACCGGAAATCTGAACGCCGGCGTTTATATTATCACATTGACTGCCGACGGCGAAATTGTTAAGTCAGTTCGATTAATAAAAAGATAATACCATACTGATTGATTAAAAAGGGAAGCTTTTAGCTTCCCTTTTTTTATTTTCAATACTTTTGTGATCTCTTAATTCAAAAAAAACAACAGGCTATATGGAGTTATTAAATAAGCACGTGTCCATCAGGAAATTTTCGGATAAAGTAATTGATCCTGATTTATTGAAAAGTATCATTTACTCAGGTACAAGAGCCTCTACAACGGGAAATATGCAGCTGTACAGTGTAATGGTAACTAAAGATGCTGAAAGGAAGCAAAAACTACTTCCATTACATTTTAATCAGCCTGTTGCCAAAAATGCTCCGGTACTCCTCACTTTTGTGGCCGATTTTAATCGTTTTTCGAAATGGTGCCAGTATAACGAAGCCCAGCCGGGCTACAACAATTTAATCTCTTTTACCAATGCGGTAATCGATACTTCGCTGGCCGCTCAAAATGTGTGTATAGCTGCCGAAAATAATGGCCTGGGAATTTGCTATCTGGGTACAACAGCTTACAATGCAAAAGAACACATCGAGGTACTTGGTTTACCAAAACTAACGTTTCCTGTTACGACTGTAGCTATCGGTTATCCTGAAGAGACACCGGAATTAACAGATAGGATTCCCGTGGAAGGTATTATTCACGACGAAGTTTACCAGGATTATGACAAGGAGAGAATCAACAAACTATATGCTGTTAAAGAAAGTTTAGAGTCGTCGAAAGCTTTTGTGGCCGAGAATGGTAAACAAACATTAGCGCAGGTGTTTACCGATGTGCGTTACAAAAAAGCGGATAATGAATTCTTCTCCGTAAAGATGTTGGAAACAATAAAAGCTCAGGGATTTTTAGCTGATTAATCGGCAGTAAACTTATTAATATAGGCAAAGAAGTCCTGTCGGTAACTGTTGCCGATGGGAAGCTTTTCGCCGTTAATAGAAACCAGGTTGCCTTCAAGCGATTCAATTTTGTCTACCGAAACAATAAATGATTTATGTGTACGATAAAATTGGTCCTGAGGCAGAAGCGAATGGATCTTTTTCATCGACAGGTTGGTAACAAATTTGTTATCACTAACATGTATTTTTATGTAATCGCCTAAACCTTCGATGTAAAGTATATCAGTAAATTTTATTTTAATCGTCTTCTTGTTCGATTTAATGAACAGAAAGTCTGTAGTTGTGTCATTTTCTGATGTACTTTCGGCTTTGTTTTTTAGCCAATACATTTCTTCGGCTTTTACAAAAGCTTTAAAAAAGCGTTCAAAAGAGAATGGCTTTTTCAGATAGTCCAAAGCATTAAGTTCGTAACCTTCGAGGGCATATTCCGAATAGGCTGTTGTAAAAATTACCAATACATTTTTATTCAGATTTTTAAGGAAAGAAATGCCCGAAAGTTTTGGCATATTAATGTCAAGAAACAGAAGATCCACCTCGTTTTTTAGCAAAAATTCCTGGGCACAAATAGCGTCGTTGCATGCCCCAACAATGTCAAGCGAAGGAATTTTTAGCGCATATTGTTTGATAACATTCTGGGCCAGGGGTTCATCGTCGATTATTAATGCTTTAATTGCCATGGTCTTTAAGTTTTAGTCTTAAATGAACAGAATAGGTAGATTCTTCTTGGTTTATATCGAGCTGATATTCGTTGGTGTGGTAAAGGTGTTTAAGGCGTTGTTTAACGTTTGCAATTCCAATGCCGGAATTTTTTGAGTCGAAATTCTCCGGCTCCGCAAAATTGTTCTCAAGATCAAAGTTTAGCCAGTCTTCGTTTGTACTAAAGGAGATGTTGATATAATCATTTTCGGTGCCGGGCAGGCCGTGTTTAAAGGCATTATCAATGAAAGGTTCGAAAAGTAAAGGCGCAATGTACGAAGAGCTCGTAATCTGCGGTTTCTCGTAATTAATAGCGGTATTTTCTGCTACTCTGATTCGCTGAAGTGCTATGAAATTATCCACAAACTCAATCTCCTTTCGCAAACTAATAAAGTTATCCTTCGATTCGTAAATAATGTGTCGCATAAGGTCGGACAGACGCAAAATTAGGTCCGGAACTTTTTCAGAGTTAATAAGCGCCAAAGAGTAAATGTTGTTAAGCGAATTAAAAAGAAAGTGCGGATTTAGCTGCCCTTTCAACGATTTTAGCTCGGCTTCAAGTTTGCCTTTTTCGGTTTTGGCCAGTTTGTAGTTTAAATCCTGTAACGACAACCAATCTTTAAACAGCTTTAAAAATGTGGTTATCCCGATATAAAAAAGTGTGGCAAAAAAGAAAGCCGAATGGGTTTCGGTGCTTAACGATTGCAATCGTTCCGATACTTCGAGGAATTGCCGTAAAGGATAAACAATCAGGAACTGAACAAACAAACTGCTGAACGAAAGCAGAACCACCAACCAAAAAATGTAATAAATGTATTGTTTCCGAATCAGGAACCGGGGGATCAGAAAATTGAGGTTAAGATAAACAGCCACTGCAAAACCGGCGTTTATAACCACTGATTTTGCAACGGATGTTAAATTAAACTCGCGACTGTAGATGAAAAACAGGAAACACAAAAACACAACGCTGGCCATCCAAAAAAGAATGTGCCCGAAAATCTTGTTACGTTTATTTAGCAGGTGTTTTCGCATTTAAATTCTGTCGCGCTTTAAAAATATCTTTTTTAAATAATAAAGCACCGGGTTTTTATATTTTAGATTTTTCCAGGGCCTGCTTGAGTGGGGCAGGTGCAAAACTCTTACACCTTTTGCCAGGTAATTGGTAAAGCCAATTTTTTTCGATTGACGGCTAATAAAAACATCGAACCAGTCTTTATCTTTTGCTAACTCCTTAAAATCAAATTTTTCAAGAAAAGGAACCGAAATAAGTGTACAGCAAAAACTTAAACTATGCGAAGTGTCAACAACATCGTCGCTTTTCGTTTTTTCGAAATTATAGGGGAAATTATAATCACCATTTTCATCAACGGTTATGGCGCCAACTAAGCCCGGTTTTTGCTCTGCTTTCATTATGTCGAGTAACGCTTGGATGGTATCTTTTTTAACCACCACGTCCGATTCAATTATCAGCAAAGGAACTCCTGCCTCGAGAGCGAGTTGCTGGGCTTTTTGCAGTACGATCTTGTAGTTTGGCGACGGCGTATCGGTAATGTCTTCAAGGTGAACTACCGTAAATCCAAGTTCTTTAGCCGCCGAATCAAGATACTGTTTTGTTTCGGGTTGACTAAAATCGTTAAATACATAATACGAAAAATTGCCACCGGCTTCCATTATTGCTTTTATGGTGCGTTGAGTCGTGTGCAACGAATCTTTAACCGGAGTAATTACTATAGCTTCTGACATTGGTATTGAAATTGAACTGCAAAGTTAATTAAATTATTGTCCTTTAGGTAACAGAACATTGCTTTTGAAAAGTAGGCGAGTGCGAAAACGTTCAACCATTGTCGGGTTATTTAAACTTATGTATCAAATATTCTAAATCGGTTGTTTGCCAACGACACCAAGCGTTAAAAAATGCTTTAAAATCTATGGTAGAATCGGCTACTTAATTACCTTTGCTTAAGGTTAACAAGAAAAGAAATGCTGTATGAGTAATGCTGTTCAGACTGAAAAAGAGTTCTCGATCGATATGATTCCTGAACCGGAGAACCTGGAGGAGATAGTATATTCCTTAATGGTTAATCCAAACTTATCAACCATTAACTATTTTAATGATTTTAGCGATCAGGGCATTTCGCCCGAATCAATTGGTGAAAGCGAAACCGATGAAATAGGAATCTTCGAGTTGGAAGGTAATGGTACCCGAATGGCAATGAGTACACATGCTTTTCATCACCATTTGGAAAGCGATCCGCAGAAAGCAACAGAGATTTTAATCTCGCGTGCTACACGTAAAATGTTGTGTTTTGGCGCTCAGCCTTTTGCCGTTAGTGCATTTTTGTATCACATCGATTTTGCCGATCCGAACGGTCAGTTCATAGCTTCAGGGGCTAAAAAGGGCCTTGAAAATGCCGCGGCCAAGTTCGGGCTTAAAATATCTGATCGGAAAATTCGCTTTGACCATTTCTCGGAACACGGTCCGGTGCCTCCAACTATTATCATCAGTATTATGGCACAGGTGCCCGAAGGCGAAAATTTAATAACCCATAGCTTTAAAAAGAAAGGTAACCACATATTTGTAATTGGCCGTTCGCTCGACGACATCAACTCATCGGAATATCTCGAGTTTTACCACGGTATTTCTGAGTCACCTCTACCTGCGTTTAATATCGAGGACGAAATTGCTGTACAAAAAGCAATAAAAACCTTAATCGGTAAAAAGCTGATAGAAAGTGCCAGCCCGGTTGGCAAAGGAGGACTTTTCTTTACCTTATTACGCGCTGCCATCCCAAACGAACTGGGATTTGATATCACACCAGATGCAGAAACCAGAAACGATGCATTCCTTTTTGGCGAATCAATGGGGCGTTTAATCGTTGGTGTAAATCCTGACAAAGAGGATGAGTTCGTTGATGCAATGTCGGAAATTAATGTGCCGTTCTTTACTTTAGGGCATGTTACCAAAGGAGAGATAAGAATCGACGATAAGTCGCTGGGTTACATCGATAAAATGACGGTTGGATCTTAATGGCAGCTCTTCCTTACAAGCAATCAAAACAATCCAAGAAAGGTCAGGTAGAGGAGATGTTCGATAATATCTCTCACCGTTATGATTTTCTGAACCATGTACTATCGTTGAATATTGATAAAATATGGCGCAGAAAAACCATTAATAAACTACGACCATATCAGCCCGAAAATATTCTGGATATTGCAACGGGTACCGGCGATTTTGCTGTTGCCGCATTAAAACTGGGCGATGTAAAAGTTACCGGTATCGACATTTCAGAAGGAATGCTGAATGTTGGACGGGAAAAAATAAAGGCAAAAAAACTGGAAGACAAAATCAGCTTTCAAAAAGCCGATTCGGAAAACCTGCCTTTCGGCAATGGAGCTTTTGATGCCGCCATTGTTGGTTTTGGCGTTCGAAATTTCGAGAATCTTGAAAAAGGGCTTTCCGAAATCAAACGTGTATTAAAACCCGGAGGTGTATTTTTTGTTCTAGAATTCTCGAAACCGGTGAGTTTCCCATTCAAACAGATTTACATGTTTTATTTCATGCGCATTTTGCCCTTAATTGGCCGAATGGTATCGAAAGACAGCAGGGCCTATACCTATTTGCCCGAATCGGTAAATGAATTCCCCGATGGTGACAGATTTTTAACTATTTTAGCCGATGTTGGTTTTGTTCAGAATGAATGTTATCGACAAACTTTTGGAATTGCATCAATTTATATGGCACATAAACCCAACAATTAAAACAAAGCAAACAATAAATTAATTGTTTTTTTGTTTTTCATAAAAGCAATACTAAAAAGGTGAAAAAAGTTTTAATCTCAATCATATTCCTTATTGCAGCTTGTAGTGTTTTTGGGCAAAAGCAAAAAATTAACTACCTGACAACTTTTGATGATAAACTTTTTCATTTTGGTTTTACTATAGGGATGAACACCCTCGATTTTAATGTGGTGAATTATAATCCAATCGGTGAAAATACGGAGTTCGATCTTTATTCTAATCCTGATTATTTAGTTGATCTTGAAAATGGAAATGATACAAAGATCCGTTCGGATGTGGCTACCTTAATTCCCGGCTTTACCGTTGGAATTGTAACAAGTCTTCGGCTTACAAAAGATTTCAACCTGCGTTTTCTGCCGGGCTTATCGTTTGGCGAACGGCAGTTAACTTTTAATATGCCGGTAAAAGATATTAATTCTTACGATGAAGATCTTTCTTTTTACACGATTCGCTCAACTTTCCTTGATTTTCCGTTATTGATAAAATACAAAGCCCGACGGATCAATAACGACCGGCCTTATGTTGTTTTTGGAGGGGCCTATCGTCAAGATATTTCACGAACCGCGCAAGAAGATTTGATTAAGTTAAAGAGCGGTGGTTTTTATGCCGAAGTTGGTGGTGGCTGGGATCATTATTTTGCATTTTTCAGGTTTTCGGTGGAAGCCAAATTTAGCTTTGGATTAAACAATCAGCTGGGCGATCTTCCGGAACCAACACAACGTTTGTATTACGCGCAATCGATAAAAGATTTGCGATCGAAGATTTTTACCCTATCCTTTCACTTTGAATAGGCACGTTTAAATTCGGAGCAAAGTATGGCTGTTGCAACCGATACATTTAATGATTCCGCTTTTGTTTCATTCTCCGAAAAATTAGGGATGCTCAATTTGTTCGTTATTCGTTTTTCAACTGCAGGTCTTATTCCGTTTCCTTCGTTGCCCATAACCAGTATGGCCTGTTTTGGCAGTTGCTGCTGGTAAATATTTTCGCCATTCATAAATGCACCAAACACGGGTGCTTCGGCATTTTTCGCCAGCACCCTCAGTTCTTCAAAATCACATTCATGCAGTTTAATCCGGCTGAAAGAGCCCATGCTGGCCTGAATTACTTTCGGATTATACAAATCAACCGAATCGGGCGAGCAGAAAACATGCTGAATACCGTACCAATCGCAAATTCGTACAATGGTGCCCATATTGCCAGGGTCCTGAACGCCGTCGAGATATATGGATAAGCCTTCGGGCAGAGATTTGGGGAAATCCGCCTTCTCCGGAATTTCACAAATAGCCAAACTGTTTTGCGGATGTTGCAGCAGGCTTACCTTTTTTAGTTCGTTGGCGACCGTTTCGATAATTCTTTCCGCATCGGTTTGCGAAATTGAGAAACGACTTGTGAACTGATCGGTAACGATTAACAGCTTAATTCTTAAATCTGAATCCAGCGCTTCTTTCACCATTTTATCCCCTTCAATAAGAAAGCAGTTTTCTTTTGTACGGTATTTTTTTAAAGCCAGCGAATTAATAAGTTTTGTTGTACTTTTACCAATCATTTATTTTTGAACTGAATTCATAAAATATTTGTGGTAAAGTTACTGTTTCTATAAAACACAGGGTTATTTTTGATCAATAAAAGTTGTAGGATTTGGCAGCGAAGTATTACAGGCAAAAAATAGGAAGCTTCAAGTGGATATTAGTTTTATCAGCAATGCTGCTTGCATCGTGTTCTCAAACTCGTTTTGTTCCTGAGCAAGAGTATTTGTTACAAAAGGTGGAACTCGAAATTGATAACCAGGATGTGAGCCGTGAAGAAGCCAAATCTGTTCTACGACAAAAGGAGAATTACAAGATCCTCGGTTTTATTAAATTCTATCTGTTGCTGTACAATATGTCGTCGAAGAAAAAGACCGACGATTGGCTAAAACGAATTGGAGAAGCCCCGCAGCTGTACGATAGAGCTATGGCCGAACGTTCGGTCGAACAGCTGGAAGGGTACATGGGGCAACGTGGCTATTACCAGGCAAATGTTACTGAGGAAGTACAGTTCAATGAAAAAAAGCGTAAGGCAAAACTGAAATTTTCGGTTGAGGCCGGCGATCAGTATAAAATACGACGGGTAAATTACCACTTCGAAACGCCCGAGTTACAAAAGATATTTTATAACGACTCGGCGAAATACCAAATGAGGCCCGGCACCGCATTCGATATTTACGAACTGGAAAAACAGCAGAAACGAATCGTTAGTTTATACCAAAACAACGGGTATTATTATTTTTCGAACAACCAGGTACGTTATCTTGCCGATTCAACATTGTACAACAAACAGGTAATTCTCGATCTTTTTATTGGCGAACCCCAGGCGAGCCAGGTCGACAGTACAAGATTGTTAAAACCGTATTACCTGAACAACTTTTACTATTCGGTGATGCCCGGGAATACACCCGTAACATCAAACCGTAAACAAGAATTTAATTTCTCCGATACGCTGTTTTGGGACAACTCAATACTTTATGCTAACGAAAAGGTTTCGTATCCACCCGGGCTTTTTATTCGCACAAACCAAATGCAAAGCGGCGACCTGTATAATATTACCGAGGTTGAAAATACGTTTAATGCGCTGAACCGATTACGCCAGTTCCGGTTTGTCGATATTCAGTTTGAAGAAGCTTACCCTGAACAGGATACCAATTTGCTCGATTGTAAAATTCGCCTTGCACCTTTAAATAAACAATCCACTTCGTTTGATATAGAGGGGACCAACACGTCGGGGAATTTGGGTGTGGCCGGAAATATTTATTACCAGCACCGAAACCTGTTTAAAGGTGCCGAGGTCTTTCAGGTTCGGTTAAAAGGGGCAACCGAGAGGCTTCACCGAAGAGTATCGGATGGAACAGAAGCTTTTAACACGCGCGAATTTGGTATTGAATCGAGCCTGATGGTGCCGAAATTACTGGGGCCGGGTAAATACATAAAAAGTTTTGGAAAGTATTTGCCCAAAACCGTTTTTAATGTAGGTTATAACTTCCAGCGCCGGCCCGAATACACCCGAACTATTACCAACTTTAAGATTGGTTACGACTGGAAAACTTCTCAAAACTATCAACATCTTTGGAATTTTCTCGATATGAACGTAGTTCGTTTGTATGAATTTGATCCCAGATTTATCAATTCCATTGAGGATTTGTACATTAAAAGTAGTTTTACCGACCACCTTATATTTGCCATGAACTACTCGTTGATTTTTAACAATCAGCGGCTTTCATCAAATAAAAATTATACGTACGCCAGACTGAATGTCGAGTCGTCGGGAAATTTACTTTGGGCAATTTCTGAGCTTGCCAACCGTGATCTTACCTTTGAACAAGACTCCGTTACGAATGAAATTTCTGACTATTACAAAGTTTTCAATATTCGTTTTGCCCAATACATTAAAGCCGATCTTGAATTAAGGAAGGCATTTCAGATTGACCGATATAACTACGTTGTGGGGCGGTTGTTTGGCGGTGTCGGGCTGCCTTACGGAAACTCTCCTTTTTTACCCTTTGAAAAGCAGTATTTTGCCGGCGGAGCAAACGGTATCAGGGCATGGCAGGTTCGTTCGCTGGGGCCGGGTACTTATACTCCGGAAGATGAAAATGCATATCCCAATCAATCGTCGGATATTAAACTGGAGGCCAATATCGAATACCGCTTTCGTTTGTTAGGATCGCTGGAAGGCGCCCTGTTTTTAGATGCCGGAAACATTTGGGCAATGAACAGTAATGATAACCGCGAAGGTGCCGTTTTCAAATTAGATAAGTTTTACCGGCAGTTTGCTGTTGGTACCGGAACCGGTTTCCGTTTCGATTTATCGTATTTTATTCTCCGTACGGATATTGGTATGAAACTGCGCGATCCTGCAGCACCTCAGGGAGAAAGATGGATTATTGGCAACCGGGGTTATAAAGGAAGCGACTTTACTTTTTCGTTTGCCATTGGTTACCCATTTTAAATCTTTCTTTTTAAAAGTAATTCTTACCCGTTTTTTTATTTGGCGTGCTTGTTATGAATTATTTTTTTGCATTTTTGGGGCTTAAATTTTTTCATATTGTTAGTTAAAAGAGGGTAAGGCTCTCAAAATATTAGTTTTTATGTCAAATCTTCCTTCGGGTAACCGCGATTCTTTTAGTTCAAAATTTGGTGTTATAGCAGCCGCCGCCGGTTCGGCAGTTGGTTTAGGTAATATTTGGAAATTTCCATACATCGCCGGAGTTTATGGCGGTGCAGCTTTCCTTTTTGTTTACCTTGCTTTTATTCTGGCTATTGGTTTGCCCGTTATGTTGTCGGAGTTGATTATAGGTCGGAGCTCAAGGAAAAATGCTTTTGGAGCATTTAAAGTTCTTGCTCCGGGGACTCCATGGCGTTATATTGGTATTTTGGGGGTAGGGGCAGCATTTCTGATTTTGTCCTTTTACGGTGTTGTAGCCGGCTGGAGCATCGAATATATTGTTCTTTCGCTGAAGAATGGATTCTCGGCCAAGAGCCCGGATGAGATAGGATTGTTATTTACCACACTTATTGAGTCGCCTGTTAAGCCGGTAATATTTCAGCTAATATTTATGGTTTTGAGTGCCGGAATTGTAATTGTGGGTATTCAAAAAGGAATTGAGAAGTACACAAAGATTTTAATGCCGCTGTTGGTGATTATTTTGGTGTTTTTGTGTGTAAAATCGGTATCGCTTGAAGGAGCCAAAGCCGGCCTGAACTTTTTATTTAAACCCGATTTTTCAAAGCTTACGGCCGATGGTATTTTAAGTGCATTAGGGCATGCCTTTTTTACGCTTAGTTTGGGAATGGGTACGCTTATTACATACGGTTCGTATATTCAGAAAGATAATAACCTGGTAAATACTGTAATAAATGTAACCGTTGCCGATACGGTAATTGCCTTAATGGCAGGGATCGCAATTTTTCCGGCGGTGTTTGCCTTTGGCATCGAGCCAAGCCAGGGACCGGGGCTTATTTTCGTCACACTGCCTAATGTATTTCACCAAATGCCGGGAGGCTATGTTTTTTCAATCCTGTTTTTTGTACTTCTTTCTGTAGCGGCATTAACCTCGTCAATTTCAATTCTCGAAGTTGTGGTGGCCTATTTTAAAGAAGAGTTTAACATGGGCCGAAAAGCATCAACCGTTTTGGCAACAGTTCTTATATCAATTTTGGGTGTTCTATGCTCGTTGTCTATGGGCGTATTATCGCCCTATACATTTATGGGATTGAATATTTTCGATTTAATGGACTGGATTTCAGCTAACTTGTTCCTGCCGGTTGGCGGAATGTTTATTGCATTATTTGTGGGTTGGTATTTAGGACGTAAGAAAGTTAAGGAAGAAGTGGCACAGGGCGGAACACTTTCCGGTGCTCTTCTGTCAATTTTTATGTTCCTGGTGAAATTTATTGCTCCTATTGCCATTGCCATCGTAATGCTAAATAATTTCGGGCTGTTGAAATTCTAATTATCAGGGAGGCACCCCGCTTGGGCTTTCAACTGTGAATGGTACAACCCTTTTATTCCGTTTCTTTTTGTATGTGGAAGCAGAAAGCTACGATTGTATTTTTTGCTAACTTAATTTCGATATTGTAACTTAGCAAAACGTCAATCTCTTTAAACTATTTAGCCCGGATGCAATGAGAAAAGCCTGGCTCAAAATAAAAAATGGATTTCTTTCTTATACCAGAGGCGACCGGGTAGGTGTCATTGTATTATCCGTATTGATTTTGCTGTTGCTGGGCGCCAATGCTTATCTAAAAAGAATAGCTCCTAAACCTTATTATACGCCGGAACAATTTGCCGAAATTCAGGCGCAATGGAAAGCGGCCTGGCAGACAAATAAAAATAGCGCGTCATTAACTCTTTTCCATTTTAATCCGAATACCATTACAGAAAGTGCCCTCGATTCGTTGGACATGCCCGACCCGATAAAACGAAACATTGTAAAGTATCGTGCTGCCGGCGGAAGTTTTAAATCGAAAACTGATTTACTGAAACTTTACGGAATGAGTGATTCGGTGTATCGGCATCTTGAACCATTTCTGGACTTACCCGAAGCTATAGCAAAAGCGCAAACCAAAAAGATCAGCAGGCCAGAGCCGGAAAAGCCAGCAGGATTTTTTGATCCGAATACGGCAAGTAAAGAGGAATTGCAAAAGTTTGGTTTTAGTTCCTATCAGGCCAGTAATATTGTGTCGTATCGAAACAGTGGCGGAAGTTATCGTCAGCCAGAGGACCTTTTAAAGATCTATGGACTTGATTCGACTGCTTTGGCAAACATTTCCCCTTATCTGAAAATAGAGGCTGTTATGGAGCCGCCAGGAGACTTCTCAAACGAATTGTATATTGTTGAACTAAATAGTGCCGATACTTCCGATCTTATTAAGCTAAATGGAATTGGTTCAGTTTATGCGTCTCGTATAATAAAGTACCGCGATTTACTTGGTGGCTTTTGTAATGTAAATCAGTTAATGGAAGTTTATGGATTTTCGGAAGAACTTTTTGCCACAGTAAAACCTGCCGTTACTGTTGATACAACTGCCATTAAACCCATTCGGATAAACTACGCTGAATTTTCAGAATTGATCAGGCACCCATATTTTGATAAGTCGAATGTAAACGCAATACTTAATGAAAAGGATAAAAACGGACCCATAAAAAAGTTGTCGGATCTGGAGGCTCTTGAATCTGTTGACGCTGAGTTTATTGATAAAATAAGGCCTTATGTTACCTGTCGTTAAAAAAGTGAAAACTATTTTTTCTCGATAGGAAATATTATTTTTTTGCTTTAAATTTGAAATACTATGAAATATTTCTAAATTTGCGCCTCAATTTTTAAAAAATGTAAATCCGAAAGATATGATTATTATTCCGGTAAAAGAAGGCGAAAATATTGAAAGAGCTTTAAAAAGGTTCAAGAGAAAATTCGAGAAAACTGGCGTTATCAAAGAGTTACGTGATCGTCAGAAGTTCACCAAGCCTTCTGTAAGAAGAAGGGAAGAATTGAAAAAGGCAGCATACGTACAAGGTTTGCAGCAACAGGAAGACTAAAGTTTTCTTTGGTGATTCCTGAATTATTAGTTTAGATGGCCAATGAGTTATCAGGAATCGTTTATCAATTTTTTGAAGTATGAGAAGAGATACTCTCCTCATACGGTGAAAGCATATGAAAAAGACCTCGATCGGTTTGTGGAATTTTGCACAAAAATGGTCGGGGATTTTGTTGTTAAAGATGTTGATCTCAAACTACTGCGTTCTTGGGTGGTAGACTTAATGGAACACGATTATAATCCGAGTTCGGTAAGCAGAATGATGACGGCCGTAAAGTCGTTCTATAACTTTTTGCTTCGCGAGCAGGTTGTTGATGTTAATCCGGCTATAAATGTTCCGCTTCCGAAAATAAGGAAGAAACTGCCACATTTTGTTGAGGAGAATAATCTGAACCATTTATTGGACGATGATTTGTTTGATAATGGATTCAGAGGGAGGAGAGATAAATTAATCATTTCGTTATTTTACGGAACCGGCATTCGTTTGGCAGAGTTAATTAACCTGAAAGACCGGGATTTTAACACTGCCGAATATTTAATAAAAGTGCTGGGGAAACGTAATAAAGAAAGGATTATTCCATATCCAAGAGAAATTAACCAATTGTATAACGATTACGTAGATGTTAGAAACAACGAAATCGTAAACAATAGTGGCTATTTATTTGTAACGGAAAAAGGAAAGCAGATTTACGAAAAACTGGTTTACCGTGTTGTCAAAAATAATTTAGCCAGGGTAACGTCTCTTGAGAAAAAGAGTCCGCATGTTTTGAGGCATACTTACGCAACACATTTATTGAATAATGGTGCCGATCTTAATGCAGTAAAAGAATTGCTGGGGCATGCAAATTTGGCGGCAACTCAGGTGTATACTCATACCACATTCGAGAAGCTGCAACAGAGTTATAAACAGGCCCACCCCCGTGGTGGTAAAAACGATTGATTATGGAAGTAAAAATTAATTCAGTGCATTTTAACGCCGACCAGAAGTTGGTGGAATTCGTGAACAAAAAAGTAAACAAACTGGATACTTTTTTTGATGGGATATTAAAGGCTGAGGTAATCCTTAAGGTTGCAAAGCCCGAGGCAGCAAACAATAAAGTTTCTGAGTTAAAAATTTCCATTCCTTCAAAGGAGAATCTTTTTGCAAAAAAGCAGGCAGATACATTTGAAGAAGCGACAGATTTAGCTATCGATGCTATTAAGAAACAGCTTGTTAAATACAAGGAAAAATTGAAGAGTAAATAATATTTAAAAATTAAAGCTTAAATTTTAGTTTTTTAAAATAATATTTTTACATTTGCACACCCTTTTTAGGGGCGTTCTGAAGACAGCTGAAAATAGAGTGCTTTGCAGAGAATTGAAGCTTTTGAAATGGTTTTTTGAATTTCGCTTTGCAAAAGGAAAAATGAGAAAAATTGAAAAAAAAGCACACGAGTAGTGAAAAATATTCGGTTGTTTGGAAAAAAGTTGTAATTTTGCACGGCATTTTTTTGCCAGTAGACTATAAGCGGGAATAGCTCAGTTGATAGAGCATTAGCCTTCCAAGCTAAGGGTCGCGGGTTTGAGTCCCGTTTCCCGCTCAGAACAGAGATTGGAATTTTGGACAAGGAGTTGTTCTAAATTCCCGTCTCTTTGTGTGTTTAAGGCCGGAGTAGCTCAGGGGTAGAGCGCATCCTTGGTAAGGATGAGGTCACGAGTTCAATTCTCGTCTTCGGCTCAGATGATTTAAAAGATAATAAATTAAAATTTTGCAATTATGGCTAAAGAACATTTTAACAGGGACAAGGACCATGTGAACATTGGTACTATCGGCCACGTTGACCATGGTAAAACTACCTTAACTGCTGCTATTACTACTGTTTTAGCAAAAAAAGGCTTTTGCGAAGTAAAAGCATTTGATCAAATTGATAACGCTCCTGAGGAAAAAGAAAGGGGTATTACAATTAACACTGCTCACGTTGAGTACGAAACAGCAACTCGTCACTACGCACACGTTGACTGTCCGGGTCACGCCGACTACGTAAAGAACATGGTGACTGGTGCTGCCCAGATGGACGGTGCTATTATCGTTGTTGCTGCTACTGATGGTCCTATGCCACAGACTCGCGAGCACATTCTTCTTGCACGTCAGGTAAACGTTCCTCGTTTGGTTGTATTCCTTAATAAAGTGGATATGGTTGACGACGAAGAGTTGTTAGAATTGGTTGAAATGGAAGTTCGTGAACTTCTTGATTTCTACGAATTCGACGGCGACAACACTCCTGTTATTATGGGATCTGCACTTGGTGGATTGAACGGAGAGCCAGAGTGGGAAGAAAAAATTCTTGAGTTGATGGATGCTTGTGATACTTGGATTCCACTTCCTCCACGTGATGTTGAAAAACCATTCCTGATGCCTGTTGAGGACGTATTCTCAATCACAGGTCGTGGTACTGTAGCAACTGGTCGTATCGAAACAGGTATTATTCACACAGGTGATGAAATGCAGTTGATCGGTTTAGGTGCTGAAGGTCGTAAGACTGTTTGTACTGGTGTTGAGATGTTCCGTAAGATTTTGGACGAAGGTCAGGCTGGTGACAACGTAGGTTTGTTGTTGCGTGGTGTTGACAAGAAAGAAATCAAACGTGGACAGATTTTGGCAAAACCTGGTTCAATCACTCCTCACAACAAATTTAAAGCTGAGGTTTACGTATTGAAAAAAGAAGAAGGTGGTCGTCACACTCCATTCCATAACAAATATCGTCCTCAATTCTACTTGCGTACGCTTGACGTAACTGGCGAGATTCACTTAGAAGAAGGTCGCGAAATGGTTATGCCTGGTGATAACGTAACTATTGAAGTAGATTTGATTTATCCGGTAGCATTGAACTTAGGTCTGCGTTTCGCAATCCGCGAAGGTGGTCGTACAGTAGGTGCTGGTCAGATAACTGAAATTCTTTAATATTAAGATATAAAGAAATAGATTTAATCCCGGGTTACGGCCCGGGATTAATTTCGGTTGAAACTCAATAGTGGGAGTGGTTGGATAAACAGTAAGTTCGAACCTTACCTTCCGAGCAAAACAAGTTATACTAAATGAAACTAAAAGTATATATACAAGAGGCCTATGATGAACTGGTACATAAGGTTACATGGCCAACTTGGAAAGAGCTACAAAGTAGCGCCTTGGTAGTAATGATTGCTTCCTTTATAATATCATTAGTTATTTTCGTTATGGATCTGTCTTTCAGAAACATAATGGATTTTATTTATGGATTATTTTATTAATCAAAACCCTTAAGGCTTTATGAGCGAAAATAGTAAAAAATGGTATGTTCTGCGTGCTATTGGCGGCAAAGAGAAGAAGGTTAAAGAATATATCGAGAACGAAATCGCGGTAGGAGACCTCAAAGGGTATGTAGATCAGGTTCTAATACCAACCGAAAAAGTTTATCAGATCCGAAATGGTAAAAAAATCAGTAAGGAGCGAAACTTTTTTCCGGGGTATGTTTTAATCGAAGCTGCTTTAGTGGGTGAAGTTACACACACACTAAGGAATTTTCCTAACGTAATCGGGTTTTTAGGCGACACCAAAGGTGGAGATCCGGTGCCGATGCGGCAAAGCGAAGTAAACAGGATTTTGGGTCGGGTTGATGAATTGGCAGAAACCGACGAAGAAATCAATATCCCATATGTGGTAGGAGAAACTGTAAAAGTAATCGACGGACCATTCAACGGCTTTAACGGAACCATTGAAGAAATCAATGAGGAGAAGAAGAAGCTGCAGGTGATGGTGAAGATTTTTGGACGTAAAACTCCTTTGGAACTTAGCTTTATGCAAGTCGAAAAGGAATAGTAACGCTTTAATTTATTGTTATGGCGAAAGAAGTTGCTGGATTAATTAAATTACAGATCAAAGGTGGTGCAGCTAATCCTTCACCACCGGTGGGACCAGCATTGGGTGCCAAAGGGGTAAACATTATGCAGTTCTGCAAACAGTTTAATGGTCGTACACAAGACCAGGCAGGAAAAGTACTTCCTGTTATTATTACTGTTTATGCAGACAAGTCTTTTGACTTCATAATCAAACAACCTCCTGTGGCTGTTCAATTATTAGAAGCTGCGAAACTGAAAAGTGGTTCACCAGAGCCTCACATTAAAAAAGTGGGTGCGGTAACCTGGGATCAGGTAAAGACAATTGCCGAAGGCAAAATGGCTGACCTGAACTGCTTTACAGTAGAATCAGCGATGAAAATGGTAGCTGGAACTGCCAGAAGTATGGGAATCACTGTAAAAGGTGCTTCACCATTCAATAACTAAAAATATCTTTTACGATGGGCAGAATTACGAAAAATCAAAAAGCGTCTTTGGATAAACTCGAAAAAGGAAAAGTTTACTCTATCGATGAAGCAGCAGAGCTGGTGAAAGAAATTACATTTACCAAATTTGATGCATCAGTTGATATCGATGTAAAGCTTGGAGTTGATCCTAGAAAAGCTAACCAGATGGTTAGGGGCGTAGTTTCGTTACCCCATGGAACAGGTAAAGAGGTACGTGTTTTGGCAATGGTTACTCCTGACAAAGAGCAGGAAGCCAAAGATGCCGGAGCCGACTATGTAGGACTTGACGAGTACGTTGAGAAAATAAAAGGTGGTTGGACCGATGTAGATGTTATTATTACCATGCCTCCTGTAATGGGAAAAGTTGGGCAGTTAGGACGTATTTTAGGTCCTCGTGGCTTAATGCCAAACCCAAAGAGTGGTACAGTAACAATGGAAGTTGGAAAAGCTATCTCCGAAGTAAAACAGGGTAAGATTGATTTTAAAGTTGATAAATTTGGTATTGTTCATACTTCAATCGGGAAAGTTTCATTCTCTCCTGCTAAGATTAAAGAAAATGCCGTTGAATTTATTAACATGATCAACAAATTAAAACCTGTTGCTGCAAAAGGAACCTACATTAAGAGTATCTATTTATCAAGTACCATGAGCCCTGGTATTCAAGTAGAAGCTAAGTCGTTTGCAGAATAAAAATGAGGAATTATGAAGAGTTCAGAGAAACAAGTTATTATTAATCAGTTACAAGAACAGATCGATTCATACGACCATTTTTACCTGACCGACATTGCCGGCTTAAATGCTGAAAATACCAGTGATTTAAGGAGACTATGTTTCAGCCAAGATGTAAAACTGGTTGTTGTTAAGAATACTCTACTACGAAAGGCTCTTGAGAACTCTAATAAAGAGGCTGAAGAGATTTTTGATGCGCTTAAGGGAAACACCACAGTAATGTTTTCTTCAAACGGTAATACACCGGCTAAATTGATTAAAGACTTCGCTAAAAAGCATAAAAAGCCTGTTTTAAAGGCAGCTTATGTTGAAGAATCGATTTACATGGGTGCTGACCAATTGGAGGCATTAATAGCCGTTAAATCTAAAAACGAACTTATTGCTGATGTTGTTGCTCTGTTACAATCACCAATGAAAACTGTTCTCGGACAGTTGCAGTCGGGTGGTAATATAATTCACGGTGTTCTTGATACACTGAAGGAAAAAGAATAATTTTTTTGAAATAATATTTAAAAAGAAATAAAAATGGCAGATTTAAAACAGCTTGCAGAAGAGTTAGTAAACTTGACTGTTAAAGAGGTTAACGAATTAGCTGGTATTCTAAAAGACGAATATGGTATCGAACCAGCTGCTGCTGCAGTAGCAGTTGCAGGACCAGCTGCAGGTGGTGGCGAAGAGGCTGCTGCTGAACAAACTGAATTTGACGTGATCTTAAAAGCTGCTGGTGCATCGAAACTTGCAGTTGTTAAACTCGTTAAAGAACTAACTGGCCTTGGTCTGAAAGAAGCCAAAGCAGTTGTAGATGAAGCTCCAAAAGCGCTTAAAGAAAAAGTTTCGAAAGACGAAGCTGAAGCTTTAAAAGCACAGTTAGAAGAAGCTGGAGCTGAAGTTGAAGTAAAATAAGCAAAATGCCTATTTATAGGTAATACGGTTTAGAACCCTACGTAAGTTGGGTTCTAAACCTTTTTGTGTATTTATATTTTATATAATTAACCTGTATAAATGCATGTCAGTACAAGCAAAAAAAGAGAGGATTAATTTTTCCTCAACACAAACCAGGTTTGATTACCCTGACTTCTTAGAAGTACAAGTTAAATCATTTAAAGATTTTTTTCAGTTAAAAACCACGCCTGACAAAAGGAAAGTCGAGGGTTTATACAGAGTTTTTGAAGAAAATTTTCCAATTTCGGATACTCGAAATAACTTCGTGTTGGAATTTATCGACTACCAGGTCGATCCTCCTCGATACTCAATAGACGAGTGTATTGAACGTGGTTTAACTTTTAGCGTGCCGCTAAAAGCAAAACTGAAACTTTATTGTACCGATCCGGAACACGAAGATTTCGATACCGTGGTTCAGGACGTATATTTAGGGACTGTGCCATACATGACCAACAGAGGTACCTTCATTATCAATGGTGCCGAACGTGTTATTGTTTCTCAGCTGCACAGGTCTCCGGGTGTATTCTTTGGTCAAAGTTTACATGCCAACGGTACAAAATTATATTCTGCACGTATTATTCCTTTCAAAGGATCGTGGATTGAATTTGCTA
This sequence comes from Draconibacterium sp., assembly GCF_041583095.1. Taxonomy (NCBI): domain Bacteria; kingdom Pseudomonadati; phylum Bacteroidota; class Bacteroidia; order Marinilabiliales; family Prolixibacteraceae; genus Draconibacterium; species Draconibacterium sp. The sequence goes on along the minus strand of NZ_JBFHGM010000046.1, from coordinate 536 downwards.
CCGACATCAACAGCGTGATGTTTGCGTACATTGACAGGAAAAAGAAATTACCTGTAACCACTTTATTGCGTGCAATTGGCTACGAAAGCGATAAAGATGTTCTTGAAATATTCGATCTGGCTGACGAAGTAAAAGTTTCAAAGTCAGGTTTAAAGAAAGTAATCGGTAGAAGACTGGCAGCCCGTGTATTAAAATCGTGGGTAGAAGACTTTGTTGATGAAGATACCGGTGAAGTTGTATCGATCGAGCGTAACGAAGTAATTATTGATCGTGAAACAGAAATTGAAGAAGATCACATTGAAGAAATTCTTGAATCGGGTGTAAAAACCATTCTGTTACACAAAGAAGATCAAAACCAGCAAGACTTTGCTATTATTTACAACACGCTTCAAAAAGATCCATGTAACTCGGAAAAGGAAGCCGTTCTTCACATCTACCGTCAGTTGCGTAACGCAGAACCGCCCGATGAAGCTACTGCACGCGACGTTATTGATAAACTGTTCTTCTCGGATAAGAGATACGACCTTGGAGAAGTT
>NZ_JBFHGM010000045.1:0-25028 GCF_041583095.1 Draconibacterium sp. | reverse complement strand
TGGTTCCTTCACTAAAAATCGGAATGCTGCGGTCCCAGTAATTATCCATTTTTACATTGTCAACCACCAGTTCTCCATTCAGGTAAACCGTTACATTCTCGCCAACCATGGTAATACAGAAGGTGTTCCATTCATCGATGGGATTGTCGGCTACCAGCAGAGGATCGCGCACATTGTCGGGATTGTTGTTGTACAAACCTCCCGAGCCTACCTGTGCGCCCACTTCAACTCGCGAAGTATCCCAAACCTGTACTTGTGGAGCTCCACGCAGATAGATGCCACTGTCGCCTTTTTTACTTATACGCCAGTCAACGATCATATCAAAATCCTTGTATTTCTTTTTAGAAACCAGGTTGGCACCGTGTCCGTTAAAAATGATCATTCCATCTTTTACGCTCCAGTTTTCCAGCATTTTAATATTGGCTGCTTCCTGCTCTTTGGCGCGCTCTGTATCGCTTAGTCTGGCAATTTTTATAGGGTTGCCATCCAAAAGCATTCCCTGCCATCCGTCCAGGTTTTTGCCGTTGAACATCGAAACATAACCTTTGTCCTTTGGCACCGCTTTCAGGTAGTTCTGAATATTTATTTTGTCGTATGCACTGTCTTCGCCCGACAAAGCCTGTTCAGCTTTACCCAAAATCCGACGAACGATGTCGCCCGTTAAACCGCCTTCTCCTTCACTGTTTGGCATTGCGATATTCATAATCGCACGCGAAGTGGTCGCTGTTAGTGCTTCTTCTTCCAGATATTGCTCCAGGTAAAGCAAGGAAAGGAATGTTCTTAAACGACCGATAGCTGCGATCACGTTTTTCTGATCGTCGGCTGACGACGCATATTCCATGACCTTGCGATATTGCAACAGTTTCTGATCGTCGGGAAGATTGGCGCTTGCCACCATTCGTACAAAACTGTTAAATGCCGGCTGACTGAAAGTTGTATTTCCTGATTTACAGATTTCGAATAATGGTTTTGAGGCGGTATAATCCTGCCAGTTGGTTAAGGCGGTAAATGCAGCTTGTTTCTGCTCACCGCTTGATGAATTAAAATATTCGGTAACAGTTTCAAGCGCTGTTTCGCCGCCAATTGTTGGCAGAATAGGGAAGAGGCGGGCTTTTTTATTGGTTTGTTCCAATGTGCTCAATACTTTACCGCTTGCTTTCTGCTCTTCGGTAATACCGTCAACAGCCGAAATTAACGCCAGTTGTGTTTCAGTAATTTCAGAAGGCTCAGAAACTGAAAGCAATAGTTTTAATAGTGCGTCGGCATTTTCGTAAGAAGAAACTTGTTTCAGCGTGGCAAAAGCAGCTGATTTTTCATCTGCGTTTGAAGACGAAGTGACGGCCAGTATTTCATCAAAATATTGTGAGCCTGCTTTAGCGCCGATAAGATTAATAAAAGCTGCTTTGGTTTTTCCTGCTGATTGATCCAGATTTTGGGCAATCAGGTATAAATGGTCTTTGTCAAGCAAGGTGTTCAACACCTTCGTTGTTGCTTCAATGTCTTTTCCTTCTGCTAAATGTGCTGTTAATGTTGCAATGGCATCACTTCCCTGAAGTTTTGACAGAGCAGTTATCGCTTCTGTGCGAACAACTTCATTAGCTGAATTAAGGCTCGCCAAAACAAAATCGTTTGCCTGTTCGCAACCACGTCTTCCCAACATATCAATAATTTCTGCTTTTACTTCGGCGTTGGAAGTCTCTGCTTTAGCAATCCATTTACGCGTATCGGCAACACCGCCAAGGTTTTCGGCAATATTTAGTGCCGAGTAACGAAATGCTTTATCCGGTGAGTCAACAGCATCCAATAAAAGAGGGGTAGCCTCGTAGCCAAGGTTGTTGGCATAAATACGAAGCGCTGTTGAATAATTATGTAAATGGTCGCTTGCCGAATTGGCTTTAAAAATAGCCTTGCAGGCTTTTTCCATTAGTTCCAGTTCGTTTTGCTCTCCCAAACGTTTGGTGTAAGTTAGAAATGCTTTGGCTGCATTGGTGGCATCGTAATTAAAGTCCACAGCCGACGCAGCACTTAACAAAGTTTTATACGAATCAGGAGATCCTATATTTGCCAGAGCGGCCAGAGCTGTTTTTTGCATCGGCTCGCTATCTGAACTAACCAATGGAGTAATCATTGGAACGGCGCGTTTGCATTTTAACTGCCCCAAAGCCCGAACGATGGTCATTTGTGTATTCCCTTCAGTTTTCGGGAATGCCGCAAGAAACACCTCTGCTGTTTTCGGATCTTCGGTCGACAGAATGGTTTGAGCTGCCGGTTCTGCCAGTTGTTCATCAGTTAAGTAGCTTTTTACCTGCTCAACCGTCTTTTCGCCGGCAACCAGGTTCAGTTGATTAAGAAGATACGTCTTCACTTCAACGTCATTCACAGTGTTGAGTGCTTTTAAAAGGTTCTCTTCGGCAAAAGCACGTTCTTCACATTTGCCAAACTGACTCGCATATCGCGAAAAACTGTTCAGCGCAAAACGTACTGCGGTGTCGTCACCGGTGCCCAGCGGAACAAGTTGTGCTGCCAGTTTCTGGTATCCTTGGCTGCCCATCAAAAAGATATCGTTCATCGCTTTGTCGCGGTGAGTCAGATTTTTGGTTGGCATCTGTGCCAGCACATCGGCAACTTTCGTGTCGAGTGTTCGGTTATCCTGTGCCATTCCGGACATACTCAGGCAGGCCAGCAACAGGATCGTAGTAATTTGAACTATATATTTTTTCATTGTAATTAATCCTTTATCAATAATCCTTAATAATTTAATTTTTACCCCTAACTCCCCTGAAGGGGACTTGTTCCATTTGCGTCGCAAATGTTTTAACCCCCTTTAGGGAGATGGGGTCAGATCGTCCACGGTGCGCGCATTGGCTGATTGATCAGACGGTTTGCACCTTCATCATCAATAAACTCCAGTTTTTCAGGATCGAAATGCAATGTGCGTCCCAGTCGGACTGCTGTAATGCCTAGGTTTACAAGTGTTGCCGACCGGAATCCGTTGGTCTCGTTTAGTGCAAACTTCTTACGTGTTTTCACCGATTCAGAGAAGATACCGATCTGAGGTTCAGGATCAGGTAAGTTTTTAATAAAGCTCTGCAGATTAGGAATATCCGAACGGAAACCCTGGTAGATTTTGCCGTTAGGACCTTCAATATAGGCTGCATCCTTGTCGCGGTTTTCGCCATCGAGAATGATCTGGCAACCATCGGCATAAGTATAAGTTACACGTCGCCAGGTACCCACGGCATCGTAATGTTGCTGTGGTGCGTCAACCTCTATTTTTACCGGGCTGGTATCGTCTTTGCCCAGCATATATTGAACAGGGTCGAGGTAGTGCTGACCCATATCGCCCAATCCGCCGCCATCGTAATCCCAGTAGCCGCGGAAATTGGCATGAACACGCTCAACATTGTATGGTTTGTATGGCGCAGGCCCTAACCACATATCGTAATTAAGGTTTTTCGGTACCGGTTGAGGAGCAAGGTTGTGTTTGCCCTGCCAGTAGAACTTCCAGTTGTAGCCTGTAATTCCGCTAACTGTAACTTTTAGCGGCCAACCTAAAATGCCACTGTCAATTACTTTTTTCAGCGGTTTTACATCGGTCCCTAGTCCGTAAAACTGGTCTTTAAAACGGAACCAGGTGTTCAGCCGGAACATACGGCCATGCGCATTTACGGCTTCCATCACTCTTTTTCCTTCGCCAATGGTGCGTGTCATTGGTTTTTCGCACCAAATGTCTTTTCCGGCTTTGGCGGCTTCAACAGCCATAATTCCGTGCCAGTGTGGTGGCGTGGCAATGTGTACAATGTCAACTTCGGGCAGCTGGCACACTTCCCTAAAATCAGTGAATTGTTTTACATCGTGATTAATCAGGTTTTTGGCCAGTTTCAGGTGTTCGGTATCCACATCGCAAATGGCAACAACGCGTGTGCCTTCGTAAGGAATATGACCGCGGCCCATTGAGCCGACACCAATAATTGCTTTTGTTAACTGGTCGGATGGTGCGAGATATCCGTTGCCGCCCAACACGTGGCGCGGAACGATAACCAGGCCGGCTCCTGCAGCCAGCGCACCTTTTAGGAAACTTCTTCTCGAAGTCGATTTAGTACTCATGGTTAATTGGTTATAGATTATAAATTAAAATCATTTAGTCGGATAAAAGTATAAAAGTTTTGAAAATAAATTCCTAAGAAATTAAAGACTTATTAAAAAAATACAAAACTAAATCAGTTGATTGTCGCTTCAATTCATTTTTTATACGCGCCAAAGTTTCATTCGCTGGCCTTTTTTCTATCTTTAAATCCGATCGATCAATCGAATAGCTTAAACTTACAAAAATGAAGAACATTCCGGTGATATCGGTAACAGGAAAATCGTTGGCCGAAGCTTATGAAACAGCACTTATTTATTTGTATGGGCAAGGAACCCGTTTTAAAACGCAGTACGACCGGCCGGGTGATCCGCTGAGTATCGACTGTACCATGAATTTAACGATTCTGGAGCCGGAAACCGATCCGATGATCCACATGGCATTTCCGGGTGGGGTAGACGATTTGCGCGAATATGTACTGGAACTGGAAGGTTTGAAAGACCACCTGGTAAAAAACATGAACGATCCGGAAGATAAACGTCCGGAATATACTTATCATGGGCGACTGCAAAACTATGGTGTTTGGAAAGAACTGGTGGACGGAGAAGCAAAAGAAGTTGGTGATTTTAAAGTTGACCAGATTAAAAATGTGATCAATAAACTGGGCGAACAGCCTTTTACCCGACAGGCACAAATGATTACCTGGATGCCGAACATCGATTTTACCTGCGACGATCCGCCAAGTTTACAATCGTTGTGGTACCGGATTCTGGTAGACGAAGACGGAACGTGGTGGCTAAACAGCAACATTCGCTACCGAAGTAACGACGCCTGGAATGCCGGATTTCTGAATATGTTCGGATTTATTCAATTCAGTAAAGATGTGGTTGCTGCCGGGATTGCGGAAAAAACGGGTAAAACTGTTAAGTTAGGGCGCATGAATTGGCAGGCCGACTCGTACCACATTTACGGGAAAGATATTCGCAGCGCGAAAGAACGCCTGTTTGAGCGTATAAACGATATGGCTTTTGAAGAGCGCACTATGAATTTTAACGATCCGCTAATTCGGAAAGTGTATGATAATGCAGAGATTGAAATTGTTAAAAGGCATAGAGGGACAGATGATTTGAAAAAATCGAAGTAGAATTTGGATTAAAGCTTGTAAGTGAAACGTTAATCTGTTTCTGCTGATCTATGGCAGGCGTTTATAAAAATAGTCAATAAACATAATCGAGATTAGAATCATATTATCAGGATAGAAATCACATTAAAGCAATGATCTGATGTGATTAGATTCTGGCGCAGAGCATGGTTTTTTATCGTATTTTTTATTATACAATAAAATATCAGCAGCCAAGTGTGGCTAAATTTATTTGACATATTACAGGATAGTGATAAAAAAGTTTTATCTTAGATTAACTAAATATCTTTAAAAGCACAAATATGAAAAAAGTTAGCCTTGTCATTTGTTTGCTGCTCGCAATATTCTTTGTGAAAAGCGCAAATGCATCCTCGTACTCAATCGATATGAATTCGATTGACAAGATGTTTTCAGAAGCCATTGAAACCAGTATGATTTCCGTGAATGCCGGAGCGTTAAGTGCGCTGCCTGCAAACGCTCCAACAACTGCCGTAGCTTCGAAAGAGAAAAATTTTGTAACCGCAGTTCTCCTTGATTTCTTTTTAGGAGGATTTGGAGTTCACCGTTTTTACCTGGGAACCAAAACGATGACTGGTGTAGGTTATATTTTAACCTGCGGTGGTATTTTTGGAATTGTGCCGTTTGTGGATTTGATTGTACTGATTGTTGACAACGATGATATCAGTCCATACATCGACAATCCGAAGTTTTTTATGTGGTAAAATGGTTTTTATTTTAAAAAAGAAGATGCCTGTTTAATTGAAAACAGGCATCTTTTTAATATCTGAAGTAAAGTGATTCAAAAGATCGTTATTTTATTGATAGCCTGCGTTTTTAGTGTTTCGGTGAAAGCCCAGACAGGCAATTATATTTCGCTTAAACAAAAAACTGAAGTACTCGAAAACCGAAAAAAAGCAACCAAGGAAGTTGACTTGTATTTTGATAAGAAAAAGCAGGTAATTACCAAGTACTATTACTCGGCACCCGATTTTGTAACTGTAGTAAATTCTTTTGGAGAAGTTAAAACTTATTACCCTGAAAGCAACGAAGTGGCTTACGAACAAGTTCCTGAACTCTCTTCAAAACGAACCCTGATCTACTACTTTACAAATAATTTCATTGAAGATCTTGGACTGGTTGATGAAGGATTTCGTTTGGTTTCAAATGAATTTGAAGGACAGTACTATGTTACTACCTGGCAGCCGCCTTCTACCTTAAGAGGAATTGTAACTGTAAAAATGGTTTTCGAAAACGGGCTTCCGGTTTATTCTGAATATCAGGCCTCTGAAGAAAATATTCTTAAAAGGATTTATTACGCCAATTACAAAGATTTCAATCAGTTCAGGCTACCAATGAATATTGTGGAGATCAGTTATGTTCCTTCGAAAGATTCCATTATAAGCCGTACTACTTTTTCCGATGTTAAGGTTTCCTGGTCAGATGACAGCCCTTACTTTAATTTCAAAATTCCCGAAAATGCAAAGCCAATATCACAAAGCAAATAGAACGGTTTTTTTATTGCTGGTTGTGCTTGTTTCTTTCAATGCATACAGCCAGGAGATTGATTTAAAAAGCGACCTCTTGTTTGTTGATTCGGTTGTTGAGCAACAAATGCCTGAAACGGGACACCGGCCTTACATCTATCAAAATCAGCCAAAAACGTTTAAAAACAGTAATCCTGTGAGCCTTATTTATGGGGGATCGTTGTATGTGTACCAGAATTTGTTCTCGCAACACCTTTCGGCCAGTTGTTTGTATCATCCTAGCTGCTCCGACTTCAGCAAACAGGCTGTTGGAGAGTATGGCTTAATAAGAGGCACACTATTGTCGTTCGACAGATTGAGCCGCTGTAACCGAATAGCTGCAACCGATCTTGATCCGCAAACTATTGATCTTCATGTTCACCGGTTTCATGATTCAATAAAAAAATATAAATGAGGTATATATTTCTGTTAATTATTGCCTTTTTGTCGATGATCACTCAAAGCAAAGGACAGATTCCTTTTATCCGGCATTTGGTGAACAGCGGATTTTACGAGGAAGCTATTTTTGTAATTGGTAATGACAAAACTGATTATTCCGCTCAACAGCTCGACTCAATCAATTACTATAAAGGGTGGGCGCACTATTCACTTAAAAACCTAAAGGAGTCTTCATCTTCTTTTCTCAAAGTAAACGACACATCGCCTTTTTATAATAAATCGTTCTTTTTTGCCGGGTATAACCATACCTATCTGGGAAACTACAGCGAAGCCCGTAGTATTCTGGATCGGATCGATAGCGGTGAAGAGTCGATTTTGGGATTGTATAATTTTGAACTAAGCGGTATTGAAATGCTCAGTGGAAACTGGCCTGAAGCTAAACAATATCTGGACCTTGTTCCCGAAAAGAATGCGGTGTTAAACAAGCAGGTGCTTGCATTAAATGAAATATGGAAAGAACATGAACAGCACCGGAAAAAGTCGCCGGTTGCAGCGGGAATAATGTCGGCGATTATTCCGGGATCGGGGAAAATATACGCTGGGAAGACCGGTGCCGGAATAGCCTCAATGATTGGCAATATTGGTTTTGGTTTAATAACATGGGAAAACTACCGGAAGTCAGGGTTAGCCGATGTTAAAACAATATTATTCGGTAGTATTTTTGCCGTAAATTATGTTTCAAATATATATGGATCAGTGGTTTCTGTAAAAGTTATTGAGAATGAGTACGAGAATGCAATACATAATCAAATTCTTTTTCAGCTTCATATTCCTTTGCGGAATTTCTTTGAATAGTAATTCTGCAGTGCTAAAAGCTGACAGTTTGTATGCTTCGGGAAATTATTTCGAAGCCTCGATTGAATATGAGCGTCTGGTATTTCAGGGAAATGCTGAAGCTGACCTTAACCTACTGCGTTATAAAAAAGCCTTGTGCTATAGGAAGATGAACGATTTTGGGCGAGCAATAAATGCTCTTCAAACCACTTATTTTTCTAATCCTGCCGATTCGTTGTATCGTTTTGTTTGTTACGAACAATCACTTTGTTATTATCTGAACAATGAACCTGCCAGGGCTTTGTGGAAGATTGACGAATATTTCCATCGCAGTTCCGACAGTGCAGATTTTGGCGTTTTTCTGCCCATAAAAATTCTTTCACTGCACGAAACATATAAATGGGAAGAAGCGGAACAGAATTTTAATGAGTTAATAGCGTTGCAGCACTTTGCTCCGGAAAAAGAAACAGCACTGAAGGGATTGGCGGCAGAACTTTACAGCAAAAAGAACCGTCCACGAATAAAATCGCTTAAAGCTGCCAGAAACTGGTCGCGTTTTGTTCCCGGGTCAGGGCAAATTTATGCAGGTAAATCCGGCGAAGGATTTGCCAATTTTTTGATCAATGCATCGGTGCTTACTTTTGCCGGATTTCAGGTTTACAATGGCTTTTACATTACCGGTTACCTCGTTGGCCTTGGATTTTTCAACAAAACTTACCACGGAGGTATGAAACGTGCAGAAGTAATTGCTTCACAAACAAATAAGCAACAGATGGTGGAATTTAACCGGGAAGTGAACCAGGGAATTATTTCAATAATTGATTCGGAGTAAGTCTTTTAACTGATTTTAGTAAATCTGATTAAACTTCTCCTTTGCAATGGTTTTTACTTCCACCATCGAAATCTCTCTACCCAGCTCCTGCTGAATGGAAGTTACAGCCGATGAGGCAAAACCACACGGATTGATGTAGTTGTAGTAACGCATGTCGGTGTTTACGTTTAAGGCAAAACCGTGCATGGTAACATAGCGGCTCACACGTACACCTATAGCACATATTTTTCGCGCACGCACTTTATGGTCGGGTTGCAGCCACACGCCGGTAGCACCTTCTTTTCTTCCGGCTTCAAGTCCGTATTCGGCAACCGTTGCAATAATGGCATCCTCCATTCTTTCGATGTATTCGCGCACTCCAATTTTGTAGTGTTCCAGGTCGATAATCGGGTAACCAACCAATTGGCCCGGTCCGTGGTAGGTGATATCGCCACCACGGTTTATTTTGAAATACGTGGCTTCAATCTTCTTTAAAAATTCGGCATTAGCCATCATGTTGGCTTCGTCGCCACTTTTACCCAAGGTGTAAACATGTGGATGTTCAACCAAAATAAAATGGTTGTCGGCAGTGGGTTTGCCTGTGCTGCGTTTTTGCGTGGTAAGCTCCTGAAGACGCTCTTCCTGGTAATCCCAGCACGCTTTATATTCTTTTAAACCAAGATCGACGTAATTAAAATCTGCCATTTTTTTGTTTTTAGCTACGAGCTATCAGCCGCGAGTTACGAGTTTTTTGAACTCACTCACTCAATAACTCATTTTTTATAATTGCTAAACTGTTCTATTGTTAAACTGCCAACTGCGACTGAATACTGATAACTTCCCTTACGCTTTTACATGTTCTTCGGCCCGGTATGAACTGCGCACCAATGGTGAGCTTTCAACAAACTTAAAACCTTTACGGATACCAATGTTGCGGTACTCCACAAATTTCTCCGGTTCAATGTATTCAACCACAGGCATGTGTTTTGTTGTGGGCGCCAGGTATTGTCCAATGGTCATTACCTTACAACCGGCTTCCAACAAGTCGTCCATTGTTTTTAGCACATCTTCGTGCGTTTCACCCAAACCAAGCATAATCCCCGATTTTGCCCGTCCGAAATTGTCGGCAACATATTTAATTACATCCAGGCTGCGGCGGTATTTTGCTGCAAAACGAATAAACGGAGTGCGCTCTTCAGTGGTTTCCAGGTTATGCGAAATCACATCCGGACCGGCATCAATTACCTGTTGTACTAATTCCATTTTTCCCCTGAAATCAGGGATCAGCACTTCTATTTTTGTTTCCGGGTTCACACGTTTTACTTCGCGAATGGTTTCAGCCCAGATTCCGGCACCCTGATCTTCCAGATCATCACGGTCAACCGAAGTAATAACACAGTGTTTTACGCCCATAATGCGCACCGATTCGGCCAGTTTTTTTGGTTCTTCCAAATCGGGTGCAAGCGGCATTCCATTAGGTACGGCACAGAATTTACATTTGCGGGTACAGATGTTTCCTAAAATCATAAATGTTGCTGTTCCTCTGTTCCAGCATTCGCCAATATTCGGGCAGTTTCCGCTGGTGCAAATGGTGTGCAAACCATGTTTATTCACCAGGTTCTTTACCTTCGAATAACTTTCCCCATTCGGCATTTTCATTTTCATCCACTTTGGCAGGCGTTCCCTGCCATTCAACTCATGTGCCATATCCTAAACTGACTAAAAATTATTATATCGTTCTATTCTGCGTCTTTTTCATTTATTCTGCTGCAAAACTTCCTTAAATAGCTGGTGCTATTCGCGTCAATTTTGCCTTGTCTAAATAAAAAATCCATCAGAATAATTCCAACAAATAATATCTAGACAGTTCATGAAAAACTTCTGCAAATGTAAAAGTTTAAAATCAAACTAAAATTGATTAAACTCCTAACTCTCAAAATTGTTCTTAAAAAAAGTATAGTTTAAACAACTGTGTTATTTTTGTACAACAAGCTGAAAACAATGAGACACTTCATTATACTACTCCTCTTAATAACGGGATTGAATACCGGTTTTGCACAACAACAGCAGTCCGAGGTTCAAACCAAATCGAGTCTGGCTATTCGTTACTACAATGCGAAGGACTTTGAAAAAGCAGCGCCTTTGCTGAAGGAGGTGTATCAGCTCACCCGCAACAGTACCTATTTCAGGTATTACATTAACAGCCTGATAGGTTTGGCGCAATATGGAGAGGCCGAGACGGAAATTCAGCGCGAGATTAAAAAGCAAAAACCACCGCGTCCGGAATATTACGTGCATTTGGGGCAGGTATATAAAGAGCAAAACCGCATGGAGGAAGCTGATGCAATGTTTCGTGAGGCCATCGATAAAGTGCCGGCCAACCGGGGCGCGTATTTAATCACTGCTAATTCGTTTTTGGGCTGGGGTGAATACGGTTTGGCGCGCGATACCTATCTAAAAGGAAGAGCTGCCATGCCCGAAGAGTCGTTTAATTACGAGCTGGCGCGGTCGTATCTGTATTTGCGCGATTACACCAACATGATGGAAGAATACCTGAACCTGTTACGCGAAGGAGAGCAACATCTGGCGCGGGTACAAAGCAGTTTGGCCTCGGCCATGCGGCTGGATATTGATGATGGTTTGCGCGACCAGTTTCGGGGACAGGTGCTGAAACGTATTCAGAGCGAGCCGAATGTAATTGGCTACAATCGTTTGCTGATCTGGTTTTTTCTGCAGGAAAAGAAATTTTCGAGTGCGCTGCGCCAGTCGATTGCTTTGGATAAACGAACCGGGGCAGAAGACGGGCAGATTGCACAACTGGGCGACATGGCCTTACGAAACAAGGAGTATGCCCAGGCACAAAAGGCCTACGAATATATACTGGACAAAGGAGAAGAAACGCCATATTTTCCGCAGGCTTTTGCCCGGAATATTCATGCAAAATACATGGAATATACCAACGAGGGAGACGGCAACTTAGAGGAGGGACAAGCTTTGGCCACTGATTTTGAAAAAGGGTTGATATACCTGGGCATCGGTCCGGCTACCTTGAATTTGGTGCGCGAGTATGCACATTTGCTGGCCTTTTACCTGAATGATACAGAAAAAGCAATTGCTGTTTTGGAGAAAGGTGAGAAAGTGCCGCAACTAAAACCCGAAGAGCTAGGTTTGTTAAAAACTGAAATGGCGGATATCTATGTGTATGCCGACGATCAGTGGGAAGCCATGCTGATTTATTCGCAGGTAATTGAAGCCAACAAAAAGAATACATTGGGCGACGAGGTAAAACTGAAAAAAGCAAAATTGGGTTATTACATGGGTAACTTCAGCTGGGCAAAAGCACAGTTGGATGTGTTAAAAGCCAGCACTTCGAAACTAACGGCCAACGATGCCATGGAGCTGTCGATGCTGATTGGTAATAACCTTAACCTCGATACTACCGCGGTTCCGCTAACCATGTTTGCTAAAGCTGATTTGCGCTTTTTCCAAAACAAAAGCGATGAGGCTATGACGATCCTCGATGGTTTGGCAGAATTATATCCGTATCATTCGCTGGTAGATAATATCCTTTTCCGCAAGGCAAAAATTGAAATGGATAAGCAAAACTACGCAATGGCTGCCGAGTATTTACAAACTATTGTTACCGATTTTAGTTACGACTTGCTGGGCGACGATGCCTTGTACCTGCTGGCCGAAATTAATTATTACCACCTGGGGCAGGCAGAAAAAGCAAAAGAGCTGTACAAACAAATGCTGACTAGTTATCCGGGAAGTGTGTTTATTGAAGAATCGCGCGAGAAATACCGGGAACTTCGCAAGGTTTACCCGGATAAAGAACCGGAAAATAAAGAAGGATTGTTTGAGCGGGCTATTGAGAATTCGGAGTTATAGGGATCACTGTATCAGTCTTTATTCAACTAATATTTTATATACTCCATCTAGTTCGTTCAATTCAAAGTCCGAACCGTCTATTTCTATTTCATTATATCGTGTAAAAGCACAACAATTCTCACTTAACCTTTCAGTATCGACAAACAAGGTCAACAAACTTTCTGATGAGATTTCAATGGAGTAAGTAACAGTCTGGGTTTTCCAACCTATTGAATGAATGGCAATAATATTAATATCGTTTTCGTCAATAAATTGAAATTCAACGTTGCTATGGTCATCGATATTTACAATATTAATGTCTTCAGGACTAAATACACCTGATGTAAATAGATTTTCTCCTGTTGATTTATCAACCAACTCCAAAACAAATGGTGTTGGAGGTGTAAAACAATCAACACCATCACATTTGTCTTGTGTATCACAAGACCAGGTTGTGGTTGCAAAAACGAAAACTAAGAAGATTAGTGCTTTTCTCATAATGGCTTTTTGGGATCTATGTTTTCTTTTATGATTGTTTTTTGACGGTTATGGTTGCGTTGCTTTCAGAATTATGTTCATCGACAATATGACTCAATGTTTTGTTACTGATGTATGTGTTTATAATTACAGCGAATTTGAGTTTTACTGCATTAAATATAATCGCTTTCCATTACATTGAAAAAAAACAGTTTTTTGGAATATACAAATTACACGCAAAAAATCTCCCTTAGCAAATGTAGTTTTTACATTGCCCAAAAGGATGCTAGTTGCGGAATGTAAGTATTACATTGGGCTAAAAGTCGTTGGTCGTAAAATGTAATCGCTACACCAGCCAGAAGATTGCCGGTTTCCCCTTTTTCTGTATGACATTAGGCAAAAAACCATTCAATTTCTTTTCGTACTTTGGCGTTCTGATTTTCCAGCTATGTCGCAAACCGTAAAAACCTATTTATACGCCGGCTTGGCCGTGTTATTCTGGTCAACCGTTGCCACATCGTTTAAACTGGCACTGCGCGAGTACGATTTTATTCAGCTAATATTTTATGTGTCGGCCGTAACGGTGGTGCTGCTGTTTTTTGTTTTGGTAGTCCAACGAAAAACGCATTTAATTTTTAAGCAGACCAAACGCGAATGGTTGTATTCGCTGCTAATGGGGGCTTTTAATCCGCTGCTTTATTATTTGGTTTTGTTTAAAGCTTATTCGCTGCTTCCGGCGCAGGTGGCGCAACCGCTGAATATGATCTGGCCGATAACGCTGGCGCTGCTTTCGGTACCTATGCTTAAGCAGAAGATCAGCTGGATAAGCTTTGTGGCGCTGCTGATCAGTTTTGTTGGGGTGTTTTTTATCTCGTCGCAAGGAGGATTCAATGGATTTAGCAACACCAATCCGCTTGGCGTGGCGCTGGCGGTTGGCAGTTCCATACTGTGGTCGTTGTACTGGATATTCAATGTAAAAGACACGCGCGACCAGGTAGTCAAACTTTTCCTCAACTTTGCCATCGGGCTTATCTACCTGACTCCGGTGGTGGCACTGTTCTCATCGTTTAAAATGCATTGGGGCGAAGCATTTATTGCCACCATTTACTCCGGAATTTTTGAGGTGGGAATTACCTACGTGTTGTGGTTAAAAGCCATGAACCTGACCAGCAGCAACGCCAAAATCGGCAACCTGGTGTTTTTTGCACCTTTCCTGTCGCTGGTGTTTATTCACCTTATTTTAAAGGAAACCATTTACGTTACCACATTTGTTGGTTTGCTGTTTATTATTTCGGGTGTGCTGGTGCAGCAAGTCGACAGGAGAAAACGGCGGTGAATGATGATTTATGGATTTCGATTATCGATGCCAGAACAACTTTGTGAAACTTAGTGGGGACTTTGAGTGCTTTGTGGTAAAATTTTAAACCACAAAGATTCACAAAGGAGGCACGAAGTAACACAAAGAACGATTAACGATCATAGATTGAATAGGCAATTGGCAAATAGCAATAGGCAATCAAAAAACTTTTAATGGAGAAAGTAATCTAATGTGTTCTATGTGTCAATGTGTTTCAAATAAACAATATCAGTACTTTTGACCGCAGGTTAGCAACAAATTACTATTTTCATCGAATGGATAAACCGCTTCGTATATTGGGCATCGACCCCGGAACAACGGTAACCGGCTATGGTTTGGTTGAGATTAGAAACAAAAAACCGGTTATTTTGCACATGGGAAACATTACGCCCAAACGATACTCTGATCATTATATGAGACTGAAATATCTGCACGAGCGGGCGCTGCACCTGGTAAAAGAATACCGCCCCGATGTAATGGCCATTGAAGCACCCTTTTATGGCAAAAACGTTCAGTCGATGTTGAAGCTGGGCCGCGGACAAGGCGTATTAATGGCTGCAGCTCTGATGTTCGATGTGCCGATTCACGAATATGCTCCTTTGCTGGTAAAACAAGCCATAACCGGAATGGGCCGTGCTTCGAAAGAACAGGTAGCTTATTTCCTGCAAAAAGTGTACGACCTGAAAGACATGGATCAGGTACTCGACGAAACCGATGCCGTAGCCGTAGCTATTTGTCATTTTATACAAATGAACAAACCGCAAAAATCGAAGGAGTATAAAAACTGGGGCGACTTTGTTAAAAAGAATCCGGGTAAAGTAAAATAATATTTATCCGAAATCCGATCGCTATAAATAGTCTGTTTTGCACCGTTCTTTAGAGCGGTGTATGAAGGCAGTAATAGCGTAATTGATTTTTAAGGATTTTTGTATAATGGATTCTTCAAAAATCCTTAAAAATCTGATTGAGATTGCAAAACAGGCATCACCGCCTTAAAAGACGGTGCAAAAAACAGTTAAGCAAAAGCTTTCTCCAAACGATTCAGCGCTTCCTGTAATACACTTCTCTGGCAGCCGATATTCAGACGAAGGAAACCATCGCCGCCAATACCAAAACGGCCGCCATCATTTAGTGCCACACCCGCTTTTTCAACGGTGAATTTTGCCAGCTTCTCGTTTTTCATGCCGTAATCCGAAAAATCCATCCAGACGAGGTAAGTGGCTTCCGGTTTCATTACTTTAACACGAGGCAGCTTTTCCTGAATAAAGCTTTCAAGCAATTGATAATTCCCCCAAAGGTAATCCAGCAATTGCGCCAACCATTCGTCGCCGTGTGTGTAGGCCGCTTCCAATGCTACTGTACCAAAAATATTTCCCATGTGTAAATGCCCTACGCCAATGGTGCGTTCGTAGGCAGCCAGTTTTCGTTTGTTTGGAATGATAACCAGCGATGAGGTAAGCCCGGCAACATTAAATGTTTTGCTTGGCGCCATACTAATCATACAGTTCTGCGCCACCTCTTCGGAAATTGTGGCAAGAGGAATGTGTTTATGCCCGTTATAGATTAAATCGGAATGAATCTCATCCGAAATGATCATGATGTTATTCTCCAGGCAAATATCCGTCAATGCAACCAGTTCTTCGCGTGTCCAAACCATGCCACCCGGGTTTTGCGGATTACAAAGCAGCAGCAGTTTGGTATTTTCGTCGATCTTCGATTTTAAATCTTCCAGATCGAAAGTATAACGACCGTTTTCCAATTTCAACGGATTCTGGATCATTTTCCGGTTGGTGCCTTTCACACTGTCGAAGAACGGGAAATACACCGGAGGCTGAACGATAACACCGTCGCCCGGTTTCGAAAAACTTTCAATGGCGTAAGTCAGTCCTGCAACAACACCCGGACTAAACGAGATCCATTCTTTTTTGATATCCCACTGATGGCGCCGGCTCATCCAGTTAATCACCGCCTCGTAATACGAATCGGAACGGAAGGTGTAACCGTAAATCTCGTGTTCAGCACGTTCTTTTATGGCATTAACAATAAAATCGGGTGTTTTAAAATCCATGTCGGCCACCCAAAGCGGCAGGGCATCGGCCGATTTGAAAAATTGTTCAAGGGCATCGTGTTTTAAACAGTTGGTTCCTTTGCGCGGAACTAGTTCGTCGAAATCGTATTGTTGCATTGTTACAAGGCTTTTGTTATACCTTATTTTATATAGGTAAAAACAGGTTAAATTTTGAGCTTTCGAAGATAATTTAAATCGCCAACCTTTTCAACTTTCAATATAAAATCAAAGCGGTTTACATCCATGCACAGGTGAAAATCGCTTTCGGGCGACCAGCTTTCGGTAGCCGGATCAAAAAAACGGGCACCATCGGTTTCTTTAATCTTTTGTACCATGGCGGCAAAATCGTTTGGCTGTCCTTCCAGTTCATTTTTTATGTATTCGGCACACAGTGTATCTTCGGCAGTAGGGTAGCGGCAGGCAAAACCCATACAAACCAACGAAACCTCCTTCGGATTGGTCTTTTGTATATAATTTACAATAGCGCCTGCATTAACAAAGCTGCCTGTAATTATTTCGTCCGCATTTATGGCATTTGCAATTCCCTGCGTACCCGAACTGGTCGTTTGAACCATTGTTTTGGCCGTAATAACAGCACTGTTAATATGTGTTGGCGAATTTCCAAAATCAAAACCTTCCGGCTTTCGTTCGTGTCGTTCGCCTGTTAAAAGATAATCGGGATTAGCCTCTTTTAACTGATAAGCTAAATCGATATCGCCCACCGGAATAATGGTTTCAATACCTTTGTTAATAGCATAACAGGCAGTGGAAAATGCCCGCAAAACATCGATAATTATAACTGTTCCTTTTGCTTCTCTGGCTCCTTCAACGAGATGCCGGATATTTATATGCATATTTTACTGTTTATTCACAAATTACTAAAAATTATTTAACATGCTAAAATATGATATGGCATGATAATTGTGTGCTAATGTGTCAAGTCAACATAAAGCCTTTTAATAAGGGATTTATGGAGTTGAGTAAAATCGCAAGTTAGCTTCAATGTTAAATTATCTCAACATACTTAATTATTTTAATATGTTATTTGGCATGCATGCTGTAAAACATGTATGTTTGCAGAGTGATTTTAAAATGAAAACAATTAAAGAAAATAGTTATGAAAACAATTAAATTTTTAACAGCAGTAATGGCGCTGGCAATTGTAGCAGTTGCAACAGCCGTAGAGAAACCGAAAATGGATATTGTGCCTTTGTCTGAAGACAGAGCAGTTGTTTCTATTCTTAACGGTACAGAGGCTGTGTTTGAGTTGAGTATTAGTGCTAAAGACGGTGGTTTGGTATATTATAAGCAAGCGGCAAACCCATCTCTTGCTTATCAGAAAATTTTTGATTTTAAAAATATTGAAGACGGAGATTATATAATGGATCTTCGTGTGAACGATACGAGATTGGTGAGAGACATTAATGTTTCTTCAAGAGGAATTGTAGTGGGTGAGTCGAAAATGAGAATCGATCCTTACTTTGGATTTTCAGACAATGTGTTAAAACTTACCTATTTGAATTTTGACCAGGAACGGTTGAGTCTGAATATTTACGATGAGAGCGGTTTGGTATACGAATCGAAATTAGGTCAGGAGTTTAATATTGCAACAGGCTTTGACCTTTCAGCTTTGGCTGCGGGTAAATACGAAGTGGTTTTGACTTCAATGAGTAATGATTTTTCGTTTAGTTTAGAAAAATAGTTCAGAAAATGTTATTGGTTTGAAAAGGCTGTCGGAGTTTTCCGGCAGCCTTTTTTTTGTTTTGGAATCCGGTTTGTGCCGGATTTATGTTGATATCTGTTTGTGTAGTTGAAGGTGTTCCGGGGTGGTAATTTGTGTGTATTGATAGAGTTTTGGTGATTTTAGTAGTGGAGTGGCAGTTATTGGGCTTGAGGTTGTGTTGGGGTTAATGTGTTGTAAATAAAGACTGCAAGGTGTTTTAATTAATCGACTTAACTGTTTCCTAAAGAAATGCTAAAATTTGCTTAACATGTAAAATAACAAATGGCACGAAAATTGTAATGGGCGAAATCAATTCCCGTAAAGCTTATAAATAAAGGTGTTAAAGCATTGTTTGCGGTCTTGATGTTAAGTCTAATGTTAAATATAATGTGGTTATTTAATTTTTTAAACATGTTGTTTGGCATATATGCTGTAAAACATATATGTTTGTACTGTCATTCAATGTTAAACAAAAAAACGAATGGTTATGAAAACAATTAAATTATTATCTACAGTACTGGCAGTTGCGATTGTAGCAGTTGCAACAGCCGTTGAGAAACCGAAAATGAGTGTAACTCCTATGTCAGCCGACAAAGCGGTAGTAACAATTATGAATGAAAATGCATCGTTGTTCGAGTTGAGCATTCATGCCGAAGATGGTGAGTTGGTTTATTACAAACAAACAACAAAGCCATTAACTTCTTACCAAAAGATCTACGATTTCAAAAATCTGGAAAACGGAAACTATACCATGAATCTTCGTGTAAACGACACGCGTTTAATTAAAGATATCGAAGTAGCTTCAAATGGTATTTTTGTTGGCGAGTCGAAATTAAGAATTGATCCTTTCTTCGCTTTTGCCGATGGTATATTGAAAATGTCTTATTTGAATTTTGATGAGGAGAAACTGAGCTTAAACATTTACGACGAAAACGGGTTGGTTTACCAATCAGATTTGGGTAAAGAGTTTAATGTAGCTTCCGGATACGATCTTTCAGCACTAAGAGCTGGAAAATACGAAGTGATCCTGAGTTCTTATAATAATGAATTTACGTTTAGTTTAGAAAAATAGTCAGAAAATGTTATTGGTTTTTTAGATAAGGCTGTCAGAAATTAACTGATGGCCTTTTTTTTACCTTTTACTTTTGTTTACCCTAAATATTGATTAATTGAGCCGGTTGTTGAGATCGGTTTTTTTTTGTGTTGACCGACGCTACCTTGTTGTTGGTCGACAAGTTCCAAAATAGCGTAACGAAGGTGCTGTTTTTGTGTCTATTAAGTAAGAAACAATTAAATGAAAAAGTCATGAAAACAAAAGTTTGGGCTGTTATAGTCCTGGCATTTCTTGTTGCGGGAGCGGCAAGTGCCACCGAGTTACCAAAAATGAATGTTGTTCAGGTGAAAGAAAACACGGCAATGCTTGCCTATAGTTTTTCTCATGAAGCACCCTTGCAGGTGAGCCTTACCAGTTTCGATGGAGAGTTGCTATACCACAAGGAAACCGAACATCAGACAGAGTTTAAAAAAATGTTCGATTTTTCAGAATTGGGTGATGGTTTGTATTGTATTAGCGTCAACTACGGCAATCAAAGTATAAACCGTATTGTGAAAGTTGAGGATAAGCAAATTATCGTTAGTAGTGCTTCCTTTTGTTACGAGCCCTATTATAAGGTAAATGGAAAAATGGTTAATCTGTCATTTTTAAATACCCGGAATAAACCGGTGTATGTTAATATATACCAAAACGGAGAACATATTGACGGGTCGAACCTTGGCCGCGATCTGACTATTCAAACCCACCTGGATTTTAGTCACTTAAAAAGAGGTACCTACGAAGTTGTGTTAACCGACTGTGTAAAAGATCATAGATATACGCTAAAACTATAAATAATGGTGTTTTTAATCTGTAATTGTTGACTCCCTTACTTTCTTAATCTATAAAACGAAAGTAGCAGCTTTGCAAGTTTTTGCAGAGCTTTTTTGTTTTTATAAAGTTTGGCTTATTGGTATTATTATGCATCTGCCGGCAGCAAATTATTTTTTGTAATCATAAATAATGGAAGAAATCTGCTGAGGGGTGTAATTTAAATCATAAAAGTGCACCAACAATATTAAACGATTTTATGCTTTGTAAGTCCAAGGCAGTGTTCTCTAAAAATTTTATTGCAAAGTGCATATTAAAATAGAAAATTTAAACAAAATCTACAAGGGAGGTAGTTACGCTGTAAACAATCTCAACCTTGAAATTCCAAACGGAATGTTTGGCCTTTTGGGACCAAACGGGGCTGGAAAATCAACCCTTATGCGCATTTTGGTAACTTTAATGAAACCAACAAGCGGAAAGGTATATTATAACGACTACGAACTTTCGAAAAACCGGCGCGAAATTCGCTCGATGTTGGGCTATTTGCCCCAGGATTTCAGTTTCTTCTCGAAGCTGAAAACCTCGGAGTTTCTGGATTATACAGCCCGGTTGGCGGGAATGAAAAGCGGCGCAGCACGCCGAAGTGCGGTTGACCAAATGCTGGAAGAGGTAGGTTTGTTTGAAGTGCGCGACCGAAATGCAAATAAACTTTCGGGTGGTATGAAACGCCGTTTGGGAATTGCCCAGGCGCTAATAAATGATCCGCAGATTATTATTGTTGATGAGCCTACCACCGGTCTCGACCCCGAAGAACGTATCCGCTTCCGTAATCTGCTTTCAACCATTAGTACCCGCGACGTAATTATTATCCTGTCGACACACATTGTTGGCGATATTTCGAGTACCTGCGATAATATGGCGTTACTCAACCAGGGGAAACTGGCTTTTGCCGGATCGCCCGAGCAACTGGTAAAAGAAGCCGAGGGTCATGTTTGGGTTATTGAAGCTACTGAACAGGAATACCTGGAGATAAACGAAAAATACCCTGTAATTTCTACCATCCCGATCGACGGAGGCTGGGAGGTGCAGGTTGTTGCCAATGAAATTAACGGTTACCAGGGAAAACCTATGGACCCGAACCTGGAGCACGCTTACGTGCACTTTATGGAAAACAAACTAAACCAATGGTCTAACGCTTAAAACCGGAAAAATGATTTCGTTACATAACATATTCTCGATAGCAAAATACGAGCGGAAGACACTATTCCGCAGCTGGTTTTTCCGCATATTCAGTATCCTCTCTTTGTTCGTATTGTTTGGAATGAACTTCGGGATGGTGATTGAAGGCGGTGGTGGCGAAAGCTGGGCCATTCGTGCTATTCCAAGTGCCATCCCGTATTTTAATTTGCTGATATTAAATGTGGCCCAGGCGGTAATTGCTGTGTTTTTGGCGTCCGACTTTTTAAAACGCGATAAAAAACTAGATACTACCGAAGTAATCTACATGCGCTCGATGACCAACGGCGAATACGTGATTGGAAAAACACTGGGCAACATGCAGGTGTTTATGATTCTTAACGTTGCTGTGGTAATTCTGGCACTTGTTTTTAATGCGCTGGCAAAAGGTACTCCCATCGATTGGGTTTCGTACGGCGTATATCTGGTGCTGATAAGTATTCCAACCCTTGTTTTTATTATGGGCTTGTCGTTTTTGCTGATGAGTGTAATCCGCAACCAGGCCATCACTTTTGTGTTGGTGCTTGGGTATATCGGTATCACACTCTTTCTCTTACAGGCAAAATATTATTACATTTTCGATTACATGGCGTTTAACATCCCCATGTTAAGTTCCGATATTGTTGGATTTAGCAATCTTGATGTAATTCTTATCCATCGCGGAATATATTTCGGTCTTGGTTCAGGTTTCATTTTCCTTACCATTTTCTTACTGAAACGACTCCCACAGTCGGAAGCAATGACTTACGTGTCGCTTATTTTCAGTGTAATATTTATTGGTGGTGCCGGTTATCTGGCTTTTAATCACATCAACAGTTTCAAAAAAACCGAAGCTTTACGAGCCGATATCATCGAGCTGAATAATCAATATGTAAAAGAACCACTGGCCGATGTGCTTTCGCACGATATTGTACTCGATCATAATGGCGAGTCGTTGAATGTGCAGTCGTCAATGATGCTAAAAAACAATTTGCAGCAGCCTTTGTCGAAACTGATTTTTAGTTTAAATGCGGGCCTTGAAATTACCGATCTGAAAATAAACGGAAAAACAGCACCATTTGTACGCGAAGATCATTTGGTTATTGTTTCCGATCAGCCTGGATTGCAACCGGGCGATAGTACAAAAGTTGAATTTACCTACAACGGAACAATCGACGAAGCGTATTGCTACCTGGATATCGATGAAGAATTACGACAGGAAAAATACGGACAATTTGTATTGAATGTGGATAAACGTTACGCTTTTGTAACGCCTGACTATGTGTTGCTTACGCGTGAAGCCAACTGGTATCCGAAAGTTGGTGTTACCTACAGCTCTGAAGATGTGAGTTGGTACAAACCCGAGTTTGTGGATTATTCGTTAACGGTGAACACAAAAGAAGGTTTGCAGGCGGTTTCGGAAGGTGAAATGACAGCCGTTTCGGCAGGTAAGTTCCATTTTGAACCGCAAACACCGCTAACACAACTTTCGTTGGCAATTGGTAAATACGAATATAAAAGTCTGGAGCATAACGATTTCGAATTTGGCATCTGGCTCATCGAAGGTCACGACCATTTCAGTACTGTTTTCCCCGAATCGAAAGACACACTGGCTTCCGTAATTTACGAACGTTTCGAAGATTTCCAACGTGGTTATAACCTGGAGTACAATTCCGATAAATTGGCATTGATTGAAGTTCCGGCGCAGTTTAAAACCTACGAGCGCATGTGGACATCGGTACAGGAAGTTATTCAGCCCGGCAAGGTGCTCATTCAGGAAAAAGGCTACATGTTTCGCGAAGCTGATTTTGAAAAACAAAAAGAACGAATGGGCCGTTGGAGAGGCCGTGGAGGCGGTGGCGAAATGACCGACGAAGATAAAGAGTTGCGCGTACTTGGGCAGTTTCTTGAAAAATTTACCGAGGAGAATGAAACCGAACGCCGTTGGCAGCGTGGTGAAATGAGCATGGAGCAGTCGCAAAATCCATATTTTATTTTTCCGTGGTTGTATAATTTTCAAAACAATATTCAATCGGATAAATGGCCGATTACCAATCGCGTTTTCGAGGCTTATTTAAAAAGCCAGTCTACCGATATGCGATCGATTTTTATGAGTAGCATGAGTGGTGAAAGCCCCGAGATTATGGCCAATATTGCCTTGCAGGATTATTCGTTCGAGGAAATTCTTGCCGACCCTGATCAAAGCGATATCGTAAACAGCGTGATTAAACTGAAAGGCGATGTGCTTTTCTCAACCGTAAAACTGGAAGCCGGCGAAGAAGATTTTGAAGATTTTCTGCGTGGCGTATTGGAAAAATACAAGTACCAGAATATTTCGTTCGAGGAATTTGATAAAGAGATTAAAGCCAGGTTTGGTATTGAGCTTGAGCCAATGATGAACGGTTGGTTTAAAGCCAAAACGTTGCCGGGCTACCTGGTTTCGCCCATAAAAGGTGTAAAAGTAAAATCGGGAGATGCCATGAAAACTATGATCTCGCTGAAGGTTACCAACTTTTCGGATGTTGATGGTTTGGTAAAACTCACGTTCCGACTTGGCGGTGGAGGCGGTGGCCGTGGTTTTGGCCCTCCGGGAATGGGCTCGGAAGATGCGATAGACAAGCTGATTGAATTGGCAGCCCACCAAACGAAAGAACTGAGCTACCTGTTTGATGGTGCGCCGCGTATGGTTATTTTTAATTCTTTAACATCGAAGAACGTTCCGCAAACCTATATGGAAATGTTCCGCGAAGTGGAAGAAGACCTGAAAGCCAGGGTGTGGGAAGGAGAAAGTATCAGTTCAACACCGGTTCAAACAAAACTGCCGAATGAAGAAATTGTGGATAATGAAGATCCGGGTTTCGAAATTACTGAAAATCACCAGGTGAGTTTGCTCGAAAAACTAATTGTAAAAGAAGAAGAGACAAAACAGAAATATTCGAGTGTAAACCAGTGGAGACCGCCGTTGTCGTGGACTGCCACAACCAGCGATGAGTTTTATGGCGAGTACGTTCGTTCGGCCTACTATATTAAAGGCGGAAATGGCGAGCAGGTTGCCCGCTGGAATGTTCCGGTGAAAGAGGCAGGCTACTACGACGTTTATTACCACTTTTATAAAGGACGCGGATTTGGCCGTAACCGTGGAGAAGACAAGGGAAGTTTAAACTTTATAATTCATGGCGACGACGGAGCGGAAGAAGCTTTCCTTGATTCGCAAAGTGCCGAAACCGGGTGGGTTCATTTAGGCTCATTTTATTTCTCGTCGGAAAAGGCGGTTATTGAATTAACGGATAAAACTGAACTGCGAATGATATACGCCGACGCAGTAAAAATTGTGAAATTATAAAATAAATCAGCATACGTTTCGAACTAAGTGCTTGTAAAACAAGGGTGAATGCGAAACGGAACTATTGAAGAAAAATTTTAAAGAAGATGAAAACAAAAATCAAACTTATGCGAAAGCTGGCAATTGCCTTGTTTCTTATGGCGGCTGCAACTTTTGCTGTTCAGGCACAAGAGGCCTTAACCCTGGAAAGGGCTTTGAGTATTGCCGAAACGGGAAGCCCTGATTTGAAGCTGTCGTTGTTAAATCTTGAGCGCTACCAAAAAAACCTGGAAGCTCAGCGGGCTGCACTGAAATCGCGTTTCTCGTTGCAGGTTAATCC
>NZ_JBFHGM010000044.1:0-25037 GCF_041583095.1 Draconibacterium sp. | reverse complement strand
GTATGAGCGCAAACTACGACGAAGGTGCAATTAAAACATTAGACTGGCAGGAGCACATCCGGCGACGTCCGGGTATGTATATTGGTAAACTCGGAGACGGAACTTCTGCCGACGATGGTATTTATGTATTGTTGAAAGAGGTGATGGATAACTCGGTCGACGAATTTATGATGGGACATGGTAAAAAGATCCTCGTAAACGTCGATCAGGATTTGGTTACCATCCGCGATTATGGCCGTGGTATTCCACTGGGGAAACTGGTGGATGTGGTCAGCAAAATGAATACCGGCGCAAAATACGATAACAAGGTTTTCAAAAAATCGGTAGGATTGAACGGTGTTGGTATAAAAGCCGTAAATGCCCTTTCGTCCGATTTTACTATAAAAGCAGTTCGCGAAGGCGTGGCTAAAGAAGTATATTTTAGCCAGGGGGTTATAACCGGCGAGAAAGATTATCAAAATCTCGACGAGGAGAATGGAACAGAGGTGAGGTTTGTCCCCGATGTGGAAGTGTTCAAAAAGTATCGTTATATGAACGATTATATCGTGAATATGATGAAAAACTACACCTTCCTGAATGCTGGCTTAACCATTGAGTACAACGGTGAAAAATTTTACTCGCGCAATGGATTGCGTGATTTGCTCGAGGAAAATATGGATCACGACCCAATTTACCCAATTATACATCTTAGAGGCGAAGATATTGAAGTTGCCATAACACATGGTAATCAATACGGGGAGGATTATTATTCGTTTGTTAACGGTCAGCACACTACCCAGGGAGGGACTCACTTACAGGCTTTTCGCGAAGTTTTAGTGAAAACGATCAGGGACTTTTACAAGAAGGATTTCGACCCGTCGGATATCCGGGCATCGATTGTGGCGGCTGTTAGCATTAAAGTAGAAGAGCCTGTATTTGAGTCGCAAACCAAAACCAAACTCGGATCACGGGATATTGGCCCAAACGGACCGTCGGTGCGGGCACACGTTGGTAATTTCCTGCAAACCGAGCTGGATAATTTCCTGCATAAAAACCATGAAGTGGCAGAAGTGCTGTTGAGACGCATTGTGGAGTCGGAGCGCGAAAGAAAAGCCATTTCAGGGGTGAAAAAACTGGCCCGGCAACGCGCTAAAAAGGCCAACCTGCATAACAAAAAATTGCGCGACTGCCGTGTTCATTTTAACGAAAAAGATGAGCGGAAAGAAGAATCGAGCATTTTTATTACCGAGGGAGACTCGGCAAGTGGATCGATCACCAAATCGCGCAATGTAAATACACAGGCAGTTTTTAGTTTGAAAGGAAAACCGCTGAACACCTTTGGGCTCACCAAAAAAGTGGTTTACGAAAACGAGGAATTCAACCTTTTGCAGGCGGCGTTGAATATTGAAGAAAGCATGGAAGACCTGCGTTACAACAAGGTGATAATTGCTACCGATGCCGACGTTGACGGAATGCACATTCGTTTGCTGCTCATCACTTTCTTCCTGCAGTTTTTCCCCGAGTTGATTAAGAAGGGCCATGTTTATATTTTGCAAACGCCACTGTTCAGGGTGCGCAACAAGCAAAAAACGTACTATTGTTATTCAGAAGAAGAAAAGGTAAAAGCCATAAATAAATTACGTGGCAAACCCGAAATAACCCGATTTAAAGGACTGGGCGAAATATCGCCCGATGAGTTTAAACATTTCATTGGAAAAGATATCCGTCTCGATCCGGTGCAAATGAAAAAGCATGAATCGGTGGCAGAAATGTTATCCTACTACATGGGTAAAAACACCCCCGAAAGACAGGAGTTCATCATTGAAAACCTGTATGTTGAAAAAGACGAAGTAATGTAATTGGAATATCTTCAAATAGGAAGCACGGTAAATTTCAAAGAATAGAATGTCAGAAGAGAATTTAAATCAGGAAGAAATTCAGGACGATAGTGTAAAAGATGAAGTAATCTATCTCTCGGGTATGTACCGCGACTGGTTTTTGGATTATGCCTCGTACGTAATACTCGAGCGGGCAGTTCCGTACATTAACGATGGACTAAAACCCGTTCAGCGACGTATCATGCATGCCATGCGTGAAATGGACGATGGACGCTACAATAAAGTGGCCAACATTATCGGGCAAACCATGCAATATCACCCGCATGGAGACGCTTCTATCGGCGATGCTATTGTGCAGATCGGGCAGAAGGAACTACTGATCGATTCGCAGGGAAACTGGGGGAATATTCTCACCGGCGACGGAGCGGCAGCACCTCGTTACATCGAGGCCCGACTGACCAAATTTGCTTTGGAGGTGCTTTTTAATCCGAAAACCACGGAATGGAAACTCTCATACGATGGCCGTAAAAAGGAACCGGTAACACTTCCGGTAAAATTCCCGCTGCTGTTGGCTCAGGGAGTTGATGGTATTGCTGTAGGACTGGCTTCAAAATTGTTTCCGCATAACTTTATCGAGCTTATCGATGCCTCAATAAATTACCTTCGGGGAAAGGATTTTGAATTGTACCCCGACTTCCCAACCGGAGGATCGGCCGATTTTAGCAAATACAACGATGGTTTGCGCGGTGGTTCGGTAAAAGTTCGTGCAAAAATTGAAAAGCGCGACAATAAAACCCTGGTGATAACCGAAGTTCCTTACGGAAAAACAACCACTACGCTGATTGAGTCGATTATTAAGGCCAACGACAAAGGAAAAATCAAAGTAAAAAAGATTGACGATAACACGGCCGAGCATGTTGAAATTCTTGTTCATCTGGCACCAGGTGTTTCGTCAGATAAAACCATCGATGCGCTTTATGCATTTACCGACTGCGAAGTTTCCCTGTCGCCAAATGCCTGTATCATCGAAAACGATAAGCCACACTTTATTGGCGTTTCCGAAATTCTGAAGCGTTCGACCAATTCAACAAAAGACCTGTTGAAACTCGAACTGGAAATCCGCAAATCGGAACTGGAAGAGCAGTGGCATTTTTCTTCGCTGGAGAAAATATTTATCGAAGAACGAATCTATAAGG
This sequence comes from Draconibacterium sp., assembly GCF_041583095.1. NCBI lineage: Bacteria > Pseudomonadati > Bacteroidota > Bacteroidia > Marinilabiliales > Prolixibacteraceae > Draconibacterium > Draconibacterium sp. The sequence goes on along the minus strand of NZ_JBFHGM010000044.1, from coordinate 22,024 downwards.
ATAAAAAGTTTGAAGATTCGGAAAACATGGATCAGGCGGTAGCGCATATCGACCACCGTTTGGAGCCATGGAAACCCAAACTGAAGCGCGAAATTACCCGCGAAGATATTCTGAAACTGATGGAAATTCGAATGGCACGAATCCTGAAATTTAACAAGGATAAGGCCAACGATTTGCTAAAATCGATAGAAGACGAAATTGCGGAGGTTGAGCAGAACATTGCAAATATTATTGACTATACCATTGAGTGGTTTAAACACCTGAAAAGAAAATACGGAAAAGGCAAGGAACGTAAAACAGAAATCCGCAGTTTTGAAAATATTGTAGCCTCGAAAGTAGTGGTGAAAAACGAAAAACTGTATGTCGACCGGAAGGAAGGATTTATGGGAACATCGCTTCGGAAAGAAGAATTTGTGTGCGACTGTTCGGATATCGACGACATAATTGTTTTCCGCCGCGATGGTTCGTATTTTATCACCAAAGTTTCGGATAAAGCTTTTATCGGCAAAAATATTTTGCACCTGGCTGTTTTTAAGAAAAATGATAAACGCACCATTTACAATGTGGTGTACAAAGACGGCGAATCGGGTAATTTCTATATGAAACGCTTTTTTGTTACGGGCGTAACGCGCGACAAAGAGTACAACCTTACTAAGGAAACCAAAGGCTCGCGTGTGGTTTATTTCTCGGCCAACCCGAATGGCGAAGCAGAAATTTTACGTATTGTTCTGAAGCCAAAGCCACGAATTAAAAAGCTTGTTTTTGAAGAAGATCTGGGCGAATTGGCCATCAAAGGCCGTCAGTCGATGGGAAATATCTTAAGTAAAAACGATATTCATAAAATTACCCTTAAAGAAAGAGGAGTTTCTACGCTTGGAGGTCGCAAAATCTGGTTCGATCCGGATGTATTGCGCCTGAATGCCGATAACCGGGGAACTTTCTTAGGAGAATTTTCGGGAGAAGATAAAATCCTTGTTGTATACAAAAACGGCGAGTTCCAGTTGTATAATTACGATTTGAGCAACCACTTTCAGCAGGATATTCTGGTTATCGAGAAATTTGATCAACGTAAAATTTTGTCGGCGGTTTATTACGATGCCGACCAGAAATATTACTACGTAAAACGTTTTGAAATTGATGAACCTGAAGGAAAGCTGATACGTTTTATTGGCGATAACCCCGATAATAAACTGATTAGTTTAACCTGGGTACATTATCCGCGCTTGGAGCTTACTTTTGGCGGGAAAAATGCCGAGCGTGAAAATGAGATTATCGAGGTGGCCGAGTTTATCGGCGTGAAATCGTGGAAGGCGAAAGGTAAACGACTCAGTAATTACGAGGTGGATAATATTAAAGAAATTGAGCCGGTAATAAAAGATGATTACGATCATCATGAAGAGGAAGAGGATGAACCGGAAAAAGAGCAGAAAAGCAAAGCGGAGAAAAAGGACGATGTTGATGATATTCCGTTTGAGGTAACCCGACCCAAAAAGGAAGATGATGGACAAGGCTCTTTGTTTTAGCCAGTAACAGAAGAAAAAGATGCGAGTATATTTGATTGGATACATGGGAAGCGGGAAGTCGCGAACAGGGCGCCTTTTGTCGGAACACATGGGCGTACCTTTTATCGACATGGATGATTACATTGAAGAAAGAAACTGCAAAACAGTGCCGCAGATTTTTGCCGACCACGGCGAAGATGGTTTTCGTGAAAGGGAACGCAAAGCTTTGGAAGAACTGGCCGAATTCACCGACGTTATAATTGCTACCGGTGGCGGAGCACCCTGTTTTTTTGATAATATCGACCTGATGAACAAAACCGGTAAGACCGTATTTCTGAACATCGACCCGGCTATTCTTGCCGACCGTTTGTTGAAGTCGAAAACCGAACGGCCGTTGATTAAAGGAAAATCGCGCGAAGAACTGGTTGCTTTTATTGATGAAACATTAAAGAAACGGAAGCAATTTTATTCGCAGGCACAATATGAGATTACCGAACCCGATTTCAGCCTCGACCGTATTCAGGAAATGATTTCGTAATTCAGGTCTTTCATTTTCCATAATTTTTTGCTTTTGCATTCTAGCGAAATAGGCTTTAAATTAGTCTGATATTTGGTCAAATATCAATGCAAAGGAAATTATAGTCCGGAAGTTTAATTTGTTTGCTGGTTCTTTTTCCTTTTTACTTTTGCCTTGATAAAATATAAGAAGCATGTCAACAGTTGCAGAAGTTTTTGCCCATACATTAAAGGAAATTGGGGTACGCTATGTTTTTGGAGTACCCAGTGGAAACATGATCGATTATGTGGAAGCTTTGCGAAAAGAAGACGGTATCGATTTTATTTTGGTGGGGCATGAAGCTACCGCTGCTTTTATGGCCGGAGTTTGTGGGCGGCTTACCGGTGTGCCGGGCGTTTGTTTTGCAACCTTTGGGCCGGGAGCAACCAATTTAAGCACAGGAGTTGGCGGCGCACAGCTCGACCGCTTTCCGCTGCTGGCTTTTACCGACGAAATGCCAGATGATTTGTTAAAGCGCACGGTGCAAATGAACATCAATCATCAGCAACTTTTTTTCCCAATAACGAAGTGGACAACCCGTCTGAATGAGAATAATGTTGAAGAAATAATTTTAAAGGGAGCAGGAATTGCAACTGACGATCAGCCTGGAGCAGTTCATATCGGAATACCAGCCGGAATTGGCAGAAATCCGGTGCAGAAAGTGAAGGCAGATGTGGATTACCTGCGTTTGGAAAAGAAACGATGGTCGCCACTGGTTGCCGATCAGATTGCCAAAGTTGAAAAGCTCATTCAAAAATCTAAAAAGCCTGTTTTTGCCGTTGGATTATCGGCAGTGCATGCGCAGGTAAGCGAGCAACTTATTGCACTGGCCGAAAAGTTTCAGATACCGGTGGTACTTACTCCAATGGCAAAAGGTTTGTTCCCCGAAAATCATCCATTGTATGCCGGAGTGCTTTTCCATGCCTTATCAAACCAGGTTGCAAAAGTATATTCGCAAGCCGATCTGGTTATAGGCATTGGTTACGATCCGGTGGAGTTTAACTACGAAGACTGGATGCCTTCTGTTCCGTTAATTCATATCGATCAGCAAGAGGCCGATGTGGCGGCGGGGCAAATTCCGGAAGTGTCTAATGTTATTGGAACACTGGAAGTTGCCTTAAGTGAAATGCTTAAGCTGGATGTCAACCGAAAAGTTTGGGACCTTCAATTTCTGCAGGAGAATAAACAACAAATCTTCAAAAAGTTTACACCAAAGTCGGGCAGTTTTGGGCCGCTGGCTGTGGTTGATGAATTGCGAAAAGTTCTACCTGAAGAGGGAATACTAACGGTTGATGTTGGCGCTCATTTACACCTGGTGGGGCAGCAGTGGCGTACTCCCAAACCCGGGAAATTATTGATGACAAATGGTTGGTCGAGTATGGGGTTTGCTATTCCTGCAGCTTTGGCGGCTAAACTTTGTAATCCTGATCTTCCCGTTGTGGCATTAATGGGCGATGGTGGTTTCCTGATGATGGCCGGAGAACTGGCAACGGCACAACGTCTTAACCTCAACATAGTTTTTGTGGTGATTTACGATAATAGTTTGTCACTGATAAGTATAAAGCAAACTAAAAAGCATTTCGATAATGGTTACGGAACGGATTTAAATGTCTTGAGCGAAGAACCAACCAATCATTATTTTGGAGTTCCGGTAGTTCGTGTAACAAACGGCAAAGAATACGAAAGCGCATTGGCAAAAGCATTTGCTGCCGATGGACCCCTTTTAATTGAGGCTGTTGTAAGCAGTAATGAATATGATGAATTGGTGTTGCAGCCCAATAAATAAATTCTGCTTATATTTAATCTTCAAATTTAAATAAACCGGATTTTCGAATTTTACTTAAATAGAAATGAAGACCAACAAACAACTTCAGTTAGCTTTTGATTTTGTACAATACACCGGGCAAAATATTTTCCTGACGGGAAAGGCAGGAACCGGAAAAACCACGTTTCTGAGAAGCCTGAAAGAACGCTCGCCCAAACGCATGGTGGTGGTGGCACCAACGGGTGTGGCGGCTATAAATGCAGCGGGGGTAACCATTCATTCATTTTTTCAGTTGTCGTTTGCCCCGCAGGTGGGGAATGAGAGCAAACTCAGCAGCGAACAGCGTTTTGCCAAAGAAAAGATAAATATTATGCGAAGCCTCGATCTTTTGGTGATCGATGAGGTAAGTATGGTTCGTGCTGATGTATTGGATGCGATTGACCGCACACTGCGGCGTTTTAAAAACAAACGAAAGCCTTTTGGCGGTGCGCAGGTTTTAATGATTGGCGATCTGCAACAGCTGGCTCCGGTGGTAAAGAACGAAGAGTGGGGCCTGTTGCGCCGCGAATACGATACGCCGTATTTTTTCAGTAGTAAAGCATTGCGCGAATTTCCGCATGTGAGTATCGAGCTGACCGAGGTGTTCCGTCAGCAGGATGAAAAGTTTATTTCGCTGCTGAATAAAGTGCGCGAAAATAAACTGGACGAAGAAGCAAGGCAGCTTTTAAATACGCGGCATATTCCCGGTTTTGTTCCCGGCGACGAGGACGGTTACATTACACTTTGTACTCACAATGTAAGTGCGCAGCGCATTAACGATTCAAAACTGAGTGCTTTAGCCGGTAATAAGGAAGTGTTTACTGCTTCGGTTGAGGGTAAGTTTCCCGAATATTCGTACCCCACCGATTTTAAGCTGGAACTGAAAGTTGGAGCCCAGGTAATGTTTGTGAAGAACGACTCCAATCCGGAAAAACGTTTTTACAACGGAAAAATAGGGCAGGTGCAGTCGATTGAAAAAGACCGTGTTTATGTGCTGTGCCCGGGCGAAGATGAGGAGATTGAAGTGGAACCTCAAAACTGGGAGAATTACAAATACTCAATCGATAAAGAATCGGGCGATATTCGCGAAGAAATGGAAGGTATGTTCACCCAGATTCCGTTAAAACTTGCGTGGGCAATTACCATTCATAAAAGCCAGGGGCTAACGTTCGAGAAAGCCATTATTGATGCCGAAGCGTCGTTTGCACACGGGCAGGTTTATGTGGCGCTCAGTCGTTGTAAAACCTTGGAAGGCATGGTGCTTTCATCGCCAATTGCAGGCAAAAGTATTATCAACGATCAAAAGGTAAGTGGTTTTATTCGCGAAGTGGAAGAGAACCAACCCGGAGAGCCGGAATTAAATACAGCAAAACTGGCCTTTCAAAAAGAACAGTTAACGGAGATTTTTCGCTTTTACCGATCGGAAAACTTATTGCGAAATATAACAAAGTTGGTAAACGAGAACAAAGGGAGTTTCCCTGAAGTTACCATTACTCAAGTTGAAAAAATGCGCAACGGCCACGATAACGAAATTGTTGCTGTGGCGGCCAAGTTCCATAAGCAGATTACCGATCTGTTACGTCAACAGCCCGATGTGTATAAGAATGATGCTTTGCAGGAGCGCACAAAAAAAGCGGCCGCTTATTTTGGCGAAAAGGTGCAGCATATTTTGGCCGACGGAATTAAAAAGATTGATTTGGATATAGACAACAAGGAGATAAAACGCCAGTTGAAACGCTACGTGAACGACTTGAAAGATGACACCCAGTTGAAACTCACCGCATTTGAATCGTGCTTCGAAGGATTTGATGTAAAACGGCTGATGGATTCGCGTGCGAAAACGCTGGTAAAACAAAGCAAGTCTTCAGGGAACCAAAAGGCCAAAGAAATAACTGATTTCGAAAATATTCCAAATCCCGAATTGTTTGAGCAGCTGCGAAACTACCGCACGGAAAAAGCCGGCGAGTTGGAGATTCCTCCGTTTATGATCTTTTCGCAAAAGGTACTCTATGCGCTGGTAACATATCTGCCAACCGACGCGGCAGCATTAAAACTGATTAATGGTTTGGGGCCTCGGAAAATAACGCAGTTTGGTGCCGGGATAACAGCTATTATTCAGCATTATTGTAACGAAAATAAAATTGAAAAAGGGGAGATCCCACTTCAGGAACCCAAAAAGGAAAAGAAGGAAAAAGTTGATACCAAACTGCTTAGTTTCGAATTGTTTAATTCCGGGAAATCCATTGAAGAGATTGCAAAAGAACGGGCTCTTTCAGCGAATACCATTGAGAGCCATTTAGCGCACTACATAAAACTGGGTGAACTGGAGGCTACCCGTTTGGTGGATGAAGCGAAACTGAAAAAAATAGCTGACTATTTCGAAAAAGCAGAGGACAAATCCTTTGGGGTAGCAAAATCGCATTTTGGTAACGATGTTAGTTATGGCGAGTTGCGGATTGGTTTGAGCTATTGGGAGTGCGAAGGAGAAGGTTCCAACTAATTAGTATGGTTTTATTCGATCGAATCGTCAGATTCAAAGTTTTGTCTTTTAAATTCAACTGAATTGCGCTTTCATCTGAATCTTCATTATTAAGGTCAGAATAAAATTCGAAGAACACGAATAGCATCATATCGTTTAGGTTCCTCCCATGTATTTAGTTTAAAAAATTGTAAGTAATCGGTCTCGTTTTCCGGGTCTGAAATCAAACTTTTTGTTCGTAAATTTTCAGGATCTGACCTTTTCACTACATTTAAAATAAGGATAAAATAGTATTAATCTACGTAATTTCCGATAATGAAGTACGGAGTTTTACGGATTGACAGACATATGAATTATTTAATAACTTGTATATCCGTAGAAAACTGGAAGCAATCCTATCACAAACCAGTTAACCACATGCGCTATTTATTCTTAAGATGATTGAAACTTGATTAGTTTTTATTGAAATAGGGAGTTTCAGAACAGAAATTAATCAAGGTAAGAGAGAACACAACATGAAAATATTGTCTGTTTGAGTTTGCAACTCAGGCAGATAGGGATTGTATCCCTAAAAAGTCAGAAGCCATGTGCAGAATAGCCATTTTAGAACAGTTTAACCTTTTTGGTTCAGGAATAAAATCAATACTTGAAGAAGCCGATCAATTTAACGTTGTTATCCAGGCAGATTCAGTTAACAAACTACTTGCTGGTAAAGGAATGGAGAAGCCGGATGTGATTATCTTCGATATCATTCACGATGACAATTCAGGAATAAAAGTATTGAAGCGAATTAACCGAACGTTTACTGGAGTACCGGTACTATTAATTGTAAGTAATCACTATGCTGATTGTTTTGAAGAATATATCCGCCTTGGTGTTAAAGGTTTTATTTTTCACAATTCGTCGGGTAAGGAGTTGATAAAGGCCATAAAGAAACTAAAAAACGGAGAGGAGTATTTTGCCATGAAAGTTTGGGATATCTTCCGAAGTACGATAAGGGCACGAAAGGCAAAAGCAAAAAATATCGAAAGCAACAAACTCACCGAAAGGGAAATGACCGTTCTAAAACTTTTTACCAAGGGCCTGTCGTATAAAGAGATTGGCGTTGACCTGAATATAAGCCCGCGCACTGTAGAAACACATAAGCGCAATATCCTGGCTAAATTGAAAATACGCTCTACTGCCGACATGATAAAATATGCTTATCGAAATAATATATTGTCCTGATACCTGAACTGTTTTTCAAGAATAGATGCCCTGCTTAATGCACCTAAATATTATCTGTTTTTAGGAGATGCAAAGTACCTCATTTATGTCTATTTTTGTCTTTGCCAATCGGGCTGTAGTACCTTTAAATGAACTTATTTATACTATAAATACCTGCAAAAAGAACGGCCTCGTACACCATGTTTTCAGGCGAATAAATCAGTAAAAAAACCGATTGACTTCAGCACCTTCCTTTCGTAACTTTTTATTCATATAAATTGAAGCTAGAAACAGGATTAACTCCACACCCCTGGAATTAATTCCGAAAAACCAATTTTATGAATAACAATTTCTGAGGGCGTGATTTTTTTTGAGGATAGTTTGATAATGACTAAAGCACATTTAAACTTTAAAATTATCAGATTATGGGAAAGAATTACGTTGAAATTGCGGACAGCATAGAGATGTTGTCCGGACAAAAATGGCGTAGACTCCGTTACTGGCGTTTATGCTGTTTTACGCCATTACTGGTGGTAATGGCAATGCTTCTATTTAATTATTCCGCGATTGGGCAAAATACAAAAACGGCCGAAGTTGTCGCCGCTTTTGGTGTGGATGGTGATGTCTGGGCTGCACAAGAGCTTGAAGCACCCGCTCCCGGTTTTAATTCGGACGACTGGTTTGGAGACGATCCTCAAGACGGCGGCGGATATCCAGGTTGGGGAGTTATTGATGCCACTCTATGGGACAGCAGCCCTTCTACAATTCTTGGCTGGATTGCAAACCATCAATCTTTCGAATTTCGTATGAGTGTACCGCGTTGGTCGCAGTGGCAATCAGATGACGGTATGACCTATGAATGGATTGACGGAGTGTACGGCCGCGATAACGTGTCTGTTGGTGGTCTTTCCGATTCAACAACTTTCACCGGAACCAAAGATAAAAATGCACAGGATCCGCATACCTGGAATCTGGGAATTAAGGGATCTCCGCAAAAAAATGATTTGGTTGATATATTTGGCTACATCAGGCAGCGAACCAGTGGCGATGAGCACAGGATTGCATATGGAGCAGCATCAACCATATCGGCAGATGGTTCTTCTCACACCGACTTTGAGTTCTTCAGACGAAACCTTAGTTATGACCCAAATCTTGGTGTGTTTGGAAACCTGGACGCCACAACCATGGGGCATACTGCCTGGACATTTGACACTGATGGAACAAGATTAGTTGCGGGAGACCTCGTATTTTCTACCGATTTTGAAAAGGGAGGAAAAAACCCGACTTATTCAGTCAGGGTATGGATTGCCGTAGCCGATGGAGATACCTCGGTGTTTAATCATTGGGTAAACAGGCCTTTCGATTTAACCGGTATTTATGATGTAGATCCGAATGATGCACCTTATGGCTATTTTGAAATTGCACCTAAGGGCACTGTCACCGGAGAATCTACTCAAGATCCTGATGTTTGGGCAACTGTTAATGTTTCAGGTACCACAGCTGCTCCTCCATGGGGGACTTTGGCCGGATCACAGGGAAAAGTATTTCAAAGCTATCTTCAATACCAAATTACTGAAGTGGCCATCGATTTAACCGCCTTTGGCCTGGATACTCAGTTCGGAGAGGGGCAAAACGATAATTGTGTTAATTTGTTAGGAACATTAATCGTTAAAACCCGTTCTTCGCAAGAGTTTACAGCCGAGTTGAAAGACTTTGCCGGACCGTATCGTTTTGGTAATGCAATTGACTTTGAAGTAGTGGTGAATGACGGAGATACTTGCGATAATCTGGGACCAGTGATTTTCAGGTCAGAGATTGTAACCGAGAATATCGATCCTACCGACCAGAACTGGTCGTATCAATGGTATCAGGGAGCAACATTGCTTTCCGGAGAGACAGATGATTCACTGGTTATTAATACCGTTGATTTGGATATGGATGGCTACGTATACTGGCTGGAAGTAGAACATGTAAGAACCGGATGTACAAGAGCGGATTCAGCAGTACTTACAGTACACGAAAATCCAACTTGCGAAGTTTTGGTTACCGATGAGTCGCACTTTGAAGCATACGACGGAACAGCCACAGTAGTACCATCCGGAGGAACTGCACCATATACTTATTTCTGGGAAGCAGTGAACGGTGGGTCCGTTGCAGATTCCATAAAAACTGATAGTATATTAACAGGTTTGGGTAGTGGCGTTTATATCGTAACCGTAACCGATGCGTTCGGTTGTGTGTCGACCTGTAATGATACGATAGACCACTTACCAACAGCGCCTACTTGTGAAGTTTTTACATCACATATTGAGTGTTTTGGTGCGGCCGACGGAATGGCTTGGTGTGAGATTACACCTAATCCGAATGGGGCTTATCCTCCTTATACCTACTACTGGTCTAAAGACGGAGCTCCTTACGATACCACAACAACTTCGAGTTTGGTAGATACTTTATATGGACTGGAACCGGGAGTATATACCGCAGAGGTTTATGATGCTTTTGATCCAAATGGATCTTTCTGTGGTGGAGAAGTAACACAAGAACCATACAAACCACTTGAGCTGGTTTGTTTCCCGGATACTACACTTGAAAGTTGTCAGACTCAGGCTGAGATTGATAACATTTTTAGTGCCTGGTTAACAAACTTTACAGCAACCGGAGGAACTGATCCACTCGATACTGTATTTATGGTTGGTGTTGATACCATTAGTTTAGATACATTGGTAGCACCGGATAAATGTGGAGGTGAAATTGAAGTATATATTTATCTTTCAGATTATTGTGGATTGGATACTTTCTGCTCCGGAACATTTACGGTTCCTACACCGGAAGCTGTTAGTGCACTAGCACCTGGCAGCATTTACTACAGCAGTTGCGACTTTGCCGATCAAACGAATTTGGATACCACATTCCAGAACTGGCTTGATTTGTTTGTAGTTACCAATAACGGAGGTTGCGACTCGGTAGGAAAAGGGAAGGAAGGTTTGGTTGCACCCGATGTTTGTTTAGGCGATACCGTTAATGTTGTTTATTCAATCTACGACGGATGTACCAGCGATACCGTTCGAGCAAGCTTTGGTGTATCAGCTCGTGATACCATTGATGTGGATGGTCCAGCATCAGAATACCATACCAGTTGTGAGTATGTTGATCAGAATGATTTGAATGCCAAGTTTAAAGCATGGATCGATAAGTTTGTTGTACTCAGCAACGAATGTAATGTTCCTGAACCTGATTTGTCAGGCATTCAGGCACCAGATGTATGTTTGGGCGATACAATCGATATTGTATTTGGCATAGGAGATTTGTGTACCAGCGATACCGTTCGCGCAAGCTTTGGTGTATCAGCTCGTGATACCGTTGATGTAGAAGGTCCGCAAACCGAGTACCACACCAGCTGTGACTTTGCCGATCAGGTAGATTTGGACACCACATTTGCCAATTGGCTGGCGATGTTTAAAGTACTTAGCAACGAATGTAATGTTCAGGAACCTGATCTGTCAGGCGTTCAAACACCAGATCTGTGTTCAGGCGATACCGTTAATATTGTTTATGGTATTGGAGACTTATGTACCAGCGACACCGTTCGCGCAAGCTTTGGTGTATCAGCACGTGATTCGATTACCGTAAGTTGTAATAGCAATACCTTGCAATGTGATGCTATCGATATTGCCGGAGCATACCAGGCATGGGTTGATGGATTTACTTATGCAGGTGGTTGCGTAGGTAAGGTTTCAACAAATATAGCGGATGTTCCGCTGTTGTCTGAAATCGACCTGACCACGGGAGGTACACTCACCTTTAACTATAAAGCCTGGGATGATTGTACAATAGACTCGGTTACCTGTACATTTACACTCCCTGCGTGTGAAGAATGTGAAACTGCCTACGGAGTATACCCGGATAGCATTTGCTTCCTGGATAATACTACCGGTTACACGTTTAGCAATTGGGGATGGAGTAATCACATGAACGCTGCTAATTTCCCTGTTATTTTAGATGTGTATGCAGGTAATTCATCCTGCGATATTATTTCTGAAAAAATGGGAGAAGTAACGGTAAGTTTGAATAACGGTGATTTGGTTGTTCACTATGTTACCTTCGGTCCTTTCTACATGAGTCAGATTCACCTGAATGTTAATTGCTGGCCATTTGTCGTTAAAGACAACGGCGGAGTTTCAGTATCTCCTGGTCAATACAGCGTTAACATCACTGGCCTGAGTTATGTAACGGATTACACCATCACTATCCCGGCATCGAAACTTGGTGCGATCAATTTAGGTGATTTCTATCTCATTGCTCATGCTGTGGCTTGTTACTTGCCTGGAACGCAGGAAGCACCAGAGTCTAACTCCGGAAGTATGACTTACAATGATATGCCAATTCCTTGTGTATATCCGTCAAAATCAGGAGAAATTGCAACTGCTGAGGCTGCGATTGAAGCAGAATTAGCTCCAAGCGATTTGAAAGTTTACCCGAATCCGTTTACTGATAAAGTAACTTTCGAATTCGTTTCAGGAGTTGATGCTTATGGTGTACTTGAGATCTACAACATTACCGGACAGAAAGTTGCCAGAATACTTGACCGCCCGGTTGAGGCTGGAGTTATGAATCGGATAGAATATGCACCGGAACATGGCGTTACCGGAATGTATCTCTATCGTTTGGATTTGGATGGAAAACTCCAAATGGGTAGAATTATCTACAAAGAATGATTCTGACCCTTATTTTTTATCATGTATAATACCAAAGTCTGTCAGGCTTTGGGCTGAGGATCCGTCCTTAGTGGGATTCGTTAAAGAGGCTGGCTTCGCAAGGTCAGCCTCTTTCCTTTTTCTGAAAGTCCTCCGGGTAATTCCAGTAAAGTATTTTCAAGATATATAAACTTACCCTGATTATGTCTGCGACACAATCGTCCCTCTCTTTCAGAAAAGAGAGGGAATGAGGGAGAGTTAAATTTCATATCAGTTGCTTTCATTCCTGTTGGTGGTTCCCGGGAATCATGATTGTTTTATTCATGACGTTAATGCCAATTTTGTAATGAATTAGCGGATTGAAAGACAAATTTTGAAATAACCCAAGTTATCACGAACTTCGCATCGCGCTGGTTAACGAATAGTAATTTACTTGTTTTACCATGAAACGATTGTGCTGTCTTTTGATCTTTAACTTTGCGCTGCTGTTATTTGCTTACCCCCGCGAACTTACTTTTTCCAATTATTCAATCAACGAAGGGCTTTCGCAAAGTGTTGTAAACTGTATGTTTCAGGATTCCCTGGGCTTTATATGGATTGGTACACAAAACGGACTGAACCGTTTTGATGGCGAAAATTTCAAGGTTTATCGATACCTGCCAAACGATACGCTTTCCATTTCCAATAACTGGATTTATGCCATTTCGGAAGACCGGCAGGGAAATTTGTGGGTTGGCACTAAAGGAGGACTAAATAAATACCTGCGCGAAAATGACTGTTTTGAACGAATAAATTATCACACCGGTTACGATCCTGAGGTCAGTACTCACAGTTATAATAACCTGCTTTTAAGCAACGGAAAGATGCTTGTACACACTCCACCTGTGGTTTCTGTTTTTGAACCCGAAGCGAAACATTTTACACACTTTCAAAGTAACCTTCCTCTCGATCCTGCCATAAAAGACGTAAAACTTACGGTGTTGGAAGATCGCGATGGCACACTCTGGGCAGGATGCACAGAAGGTATAGCAGTCTTTTCATTTGCAGATGAAGAATTTTCCTGCTATCCGTTTTTGGTCATTAGTGGCGATACGTTGGAACAGGTGAATGTTACGGAGTTATTCCAGGATTCGAAATCACGGATATGGGCAGGAACAACAGAAGGATTGTTTCTCTTTAATCGCGAAAAGAACGTGTTTAAGGAGCAGGTTTTTGCACGTACATCGGGCGGAGATTTTTCGTTTAGAAGCTGTGTTCGGTGCATCGCGGAAACCAAATCGGGGGAACTGGTTGTGGGAACAGAAGGAGACGGAATTTATATTCTGACCGATGAAAACGGGCACTATACAATTGAAAATCTGACTTCGGAAAACAGCGGGCTGGCACATAATATTGTTCAGAGTTTATTGATCGATAAATCGGAAAACCTGTGGGTGGGCACGCTGGCAGGTATCAGCAAAACCGACTTAAAGATGGATAAGTTTCGGCTTTTCCGACATAGCAATTCGCCGGCATCGGTTAATTTGCAGGGTAATGTAATTGCCGGGATGTTAAAAAACGACGATGGTAAATTGTGGATCGGAAACTGGGGGCAGGGTTTAAACATTGTCGATCCGGAAAGGAATGAGGTGGAACACTTTTCATCGCAACAAAGCGGCAATCATTATCTCCCCAACGATTTTGTACATGTGGTTTTTAAAGATAACGAGGGCAATATTTGGTTAGGATCACGTGATGGAATTTTTATTTGGAATAAACAGAAAAGCTTATTTGAAGATTGGCGGCAATATTTTGATCGCCCCGATTGGCCGGCATTTGAAAACACCCGCATTTATCACATCATTCAGGATAAAAACGATCGGTACTGGATTGGTACCTCTTTAGGAATTTATCTTGTCGACAAGAAATCGGCAGAAATTATACGGTTTGATCAGCAGGAAGAAGCTTCGAGAAAAATTAGTTCGAACCTGGTTTATACCCTATTGGAAGATTCTGACGGATTGATCTGGATAGCTACCATCAGTGGGGTGGATGTGTATAATCCGGAAACAGACAAACTGATTCATTACAAAAAAGCAGAAGGTGAACTGAGCAGCGATTTTGTGATTTCGTTGTGCGAAGACAGCCGCCGAAGAATTTGGATTGGGACCAATGCGGCGCTTAATATTTTTGATAAAAACACACAACAATTTAGCTACCTGGATGAGAAAGATGGCTTGCCCAGTAATTACATATACGAGATTGTTGAAGACAAAAATCAGGATTTGTGGTTTGCCACCGGCAATGGTTTGTGCCGGTACAATTTGGATAAAAATGAGATACAGGTTTTTACGCCTGAAGATGGTTTGCAGAGTTCTGAATTTAACCTGCGTGCCGCTTATTGTGCTGATGACGGCGAACTGCTGTTTGGCGGAATGAATGGCTTTAACACCTTTTTCCCCGATTCGTTGAAAGGCAATCCTTATGTGCCAACTATTGTGTTTACTGCCTTTACAATTACCAGCAACAATCAACAGCACGAAATTAATGTTGCAAATGAATCGAAGGTGGTTTTAAAACACGATGTACAGTCGTTTACCATTGAATTTGCAGCCCTTGAGTTTACCAACGCCAACAAAAACAGTTATGCTTATAAAATGGAAGGCATTTCAAACGAATGGAATGAGATTGCCAACCGAAAGTTTGTACCGTTTTTTGCTTTGCCTGCCGGTGAATATACCTTTTCGGTTAAAGGGTCAAATAACGACGGGGTTTGGAATGAGGAAGGAGTGAGTTTGCAAATTGTCGTACTTCCTCCATGGTGGCGCAGTAAAGTGGCGTATCTGGCCTATCTAATACTGGTTATTCTGGTTGTTTGGGTCTTTATAAAACTTCGCGAAAGGCGTTTGAAACTGGAAAAAGTAAGGCTGGAGAAAAAGGTGCTGGAACGTACCATTCAGATTAAAGAGCAGAACGAGGTAATTACTGCTAAAAACAAAGAATTGAACGAGTTAAACCGTACAAAAGACAAGTTCTTTTCCATAATCGGGCACGATCTTCGTAATCATTTTAATATCATCATTGGTTTCTCCGAAAATTTGCTGATGAGTTTCAAGAACATGGATGAAGCCGGTAAGGAACACCACATATCAAATATTTATAAATCGTCGATACAGGCTAACGACTTGTTGGGGAATTTATTAACCTGGGCAAGGTTGCAACGAAATGCCATCTCATTTCATCCCGAGCCCATAAATGTTACCGAAAAAATCAGGGACTTATTACGTTTTCATGATGAGGCAGCGTTGAAAAAGAATATCCTGATTGAGGTTTTTGCTAAGGAAGAGCTGGTTGCCAGTGCCGATGTGAATATGTTCTCAACAATTATGCGTAACCTGATTGCCAATGCCATAAAGTTTACGCATAGCGATGGCGAAATAGCCGTTTCAGTATCAAAACAAAACGGGTGGTGCGAAGTGAAAATCAAGGACAACGGAATAGGAATAGCTGAAGATAAACTGAAAAGTATTTTTAGCATTGAAAGTACTGATGTTACCCGGGGAACAAATGGCGAGAAGGGCACCGGGCTGGGGCTGGTGCTATGTAAAGAATTTGTTGAGAGACATGGAGGAAAAATTAGTGTGGAAAGCGAAGTTGGAAAAGGAAGCAAATTTATATTTACTTTGCCTCTTAATGATTCGGAAGTATAACAAATTAGCAATTCTATTCGTGTTTCTTTTTGCGATGGCAGCTTGTAAAACAGCTCCAGAGAAACCGGAGAAAGTGGGACAGAAAATCCTTGAAAGTATTCAATGGCCGGATCAGCCGGATGTACGTCAGTTAGTGGTGGTTTTTAATTCTGCCTCGGCTGATCATCATGCAAATCTATTAACGTTCGAAAAAATGGAAGAAGGCTGGCAGCCTGTTTTTGAGGTGATGCAAGCGGGTATCGGCGAAAACGGTTTTGCCCCAATCAACGAAAAGGTTGAAGGCGACGGGAAATCGCCAACTGGTATTTTTGCACTCGGGCAATTGTTTACTTACCTGGATAATGCCGACACAAAAATGGCTTTTCAGAAAACCACTGCCGAAGATAAATGGATCGACGACCCGGAATCGGAAAATTATAATCGTTACGTACAGGGCGAAACCGATGCACAATCTTACGAAAACCTGCTGCTAAAAAGCGATGCCTACAAATATTGTATGGTAATTGAATACAACACAAATCCGGTGGTAAAAGGTAAAGGAAGTGCCATCTTTTTTCACCTGAATAAAACCGGCAACGAGTCAACAGGGGGGTGTGTGGCCATTACTGAAGAAAACATGCTAAGGGTGCTAAAATGGCTCGATCCCAAAAGCAATCCACACATTATTATGGGAAACAAGGATGAATTGCTTTCAGGGCTTCGCCTTTAATTCTCTTTTCGTTAAAAGATATTGTATAATCCTTCTCCGTCTTTTTCAAACTGTGCAATGCTGATGTCGGTCATTGGGTGTTTTATCAGTTGGAAAAGCAACTCGGGACTAATGGTTGCCGACTGTGCTCCGACCATGCTTACGCGGTGAATCTGGTCAACAGTTTTGAAACTGGCCGCCAGTACTTTGGTGTCCAGATTAAATTCTTTGGTGTTTTTAACAATGTCGCCAACTACCTCAATTCCGTGCGACGAAATATTGTCTAAGCGGCTAACATAAGGTGCAACAAAATCGGCTCCGGCACGCGATGCCACCAATGCCTGTTGCTGCGTAAAAATAGCCGTTGCAGTCACGTTAATGCCTGCATCTTTTAGTATGCGCATGGCTTTGTAACCTTCTATCGATACCGGAATTTTAGCATAAAAATTATCACCCAGGTTAAAGTAACTTTTGTAGGTTTTTGCCTCTTTAACCATTTCTTCGGCCTTGTCGCTCATCACCTGAACGTGAACAGTTCCTTTGCCAACAATATCAATGATGTTTTGAATGGCTTCTGAAAGTTTTAAGCCCGATTGTTTTAAAATGGTAGGATTTGTGGTTACCCCTGTTAGCGGAAAAAAATCGTATAGATCTTTTAATGCCTGAATGTCTGCGGTGTCTGCCAGATAAATCATCTTTATTTTATTTTTTTGGTTGAAATATAATACCGGCGATCAGTTCTGTTTTAGTAAGTACTGCAAAGATAAGCATGATTTTTCGAAGGTGTTTCTTTTCCGGTACTACAGCATATTTGTTAACATGAAATGAGCACACGAATGAAATTTTCGGACAGAAAGATGACGGTAACCCAGTTGAAATCTCCGTCAGTTGGCGGATTGCCGGAAGGAAATAAATGTTAAAACAGATGAATTTGTATACTCAAAGAATATTCTTTCCGCTTTGTCGTTTTCAATTCCAGAATCTTTTGACTTTTTTTGCAGCATGAATATCAGGCGAGGGGGAATTTTTTGTTTGCTGCTGTTTGCAGTGTCTGTTGCTTTTGGGCAAAATATAACGGTTAATACATTGGATGTGCCCAATGTGGGAAGTAATATAAATACCGAGGATTTCATTGCTTCGTTTGACAGCTTCCCCGAATCGGCACAAAAAGGTTACCTGGAACAGTTTCTAGTGCCCGGAAACGACGGGTATATTATCAGTCGTTTTGGACCGCGCTCAGGGCGAATGCACTATGGCACCGATATTAAAATGTATAAAGGCGACACCGTGGTGGCCGCGCAAAGCGGAGTTGTTGTTCGCGCCAACTGGGGCTATGGATTTGGCCGGCTGGTGGTTATCCAACACCGAAATAATATTGAAACGTATTACGCTCATCTTACGTCATTTCTCACAAATAAAGGAGATAAAGTGGAAAAAGGGGAGCCCATTGGTTTAGCCGGAAGCACAGGGCGGGCACGCGGAGCACATTTGCATTTTGAGATGCGCGAAAACGGAAAGCCTTTTGATCCCGAACTCGTTTTTGATTTTAAAGAAGAAAAAATACGCGATGATGCTTTTGATACGGAGAGTTTGATGGCACTGCATAAAAAGCTAAAACCAAAAGGGTACTCAACAAATGTTGCTGTGCCCGAATATTACAAGGTACGCTCGGGCGATTCGCTTTGGGTGATCTCGCGAAAGTTTAAAACCTCGATCAATGAGTTGTGCCGCCTGAACAATATTTCGGAAAACGCCGTATTGCAAATCGGGCAACCGCTGCGAATGTACTAAGCGAATACTGCCATTCGCCTGATTTGCGGAATTACCAATAAAACTAAAACAAAAATGACTGAAAATATAGATCTGCCACAGGCTGTAAACGCTGCCGGCGTGCCTGCAACTTTTGCCAACGAACGCTACGGCAATCACGAACGAAATACTTTTGATATTTGGTTGGCCGATTCTGACAAACCGACTCCTCTTGTAATGTACATACACGGTGGTGGTTTTATTGGAGGCGACAAAAGCCGCTACTACGATTCGGAAGATTGGGGGCGTTTGCTCGAAGCCGGGATATCCATTGCCAGCATAAATTACCGTTTTATGATTGAGCCGCCATACGGAATACTCGGTAGTATGAACGATTCAAAACGTTGCCTGCAATATATTCGGGCCAACGCCGGGAAATATAATATCGATAAAAACCGTATTGGCTGCAGTGGAGGTTCAGCCGGAGCTGGAACTTCGTTGTGGCTGGCTTTTTCGGATGATATGGCTGATGCCGAAAGTGACGATTCGGTGTTGCGGGAATCAACTATTATTTCGTGCGCTGCAGCGTTCTCCACGCAATCTACTTACGACATTTTACGCTGGCCCGAATTGATTGGCATTCCACCGTATCAAAGTACTGAGGACTTGTTGACCATTGCCCGTGTTTTTGGCTTGAAATCGGCAGAAGGAGTTGATCTGTTTGCACAAGATGAAATTCGCTCAGAACTCGATTTTCTTGCCAAAATGACAAAAGATGCCGTGCCGTTTTTTGTATTCAATCATTACGAAGGTGGCATCCCGACCAACGAAGACGAATTGCATCATCATCCCTTGCATGCAAAAGCGCTAAAAGACCGTGCCGAAGACGTTGGTGCCGAGGCGATTGTTTATGCTCCAGCTATCGGAATTTCAGATCCGTCGGGTAAAGATGTGGTTGAATTTTTTATTGAAAAGTTATTATAGAAATTAAGCTGTTCAAAAAGTTGTAAAGAACGTCATTCTGAATTCATTTCAGAATCTGACTTCACTATTTACCAGTAGTTTAAAGATCCTGAAACAAGTTCAGGATGACGAAACAAGGGCTTTTTGAACTGCCTCTACTTTTTTATTCCGTCAGTTTTTCCATTGTTGTTTTAATATCGCCCGGTGTACTCATAATTTTCATAAAAGTGCCCATGGTAAGTTCAGGCCAATGCAATGCAATCCGGTATTTTCCCGGAAGTATGCTCGCCGTCTTTCCCTGAAGAATGATCTCGTAGGGCATTGCTGCCACATGCTCGTCGCCTATTATTGGTAAAAAATGGGCTTCTCCGTCTTCTGCATTTTTTAATGCAACACCCCAAACGGCCACGTTCTTATCGGAATAAGCCAACTCATAAACTTTTTCAGTTTCTCCTTTGCCTGCCTCCAGGTTTTGCCGGATGGTTTTTAAACCTTCATCAAACGAATCGAATGTTCTCAGCTCTTCGACGTCGGTAAAATAAGGCATCATTAGCTTGTAGTGGTATTTTTGCAACTTATTCTTTTCCAATGTTCCGCCAAAAGGCTCTTTTAGTGTGCCAATTTTTTGCATGGCTTCAATTGCCTGATCTGATATTTTGCGTAACGCATCTTCTTGCTTATCCACACCATCAACAAAGTAGGCGTAAAATAAATACATCGGATTTACCATGCTAATGTTGAGCGTTTCTCCTTGTTTTTTCAATCCAATTTTTAGTGCCGATGCCAATGCCCCGCGGTCGCTGAAACCAAGCGCAATTTCTTCCAGTTTTGGGTGAGTGTAACAAACAACAGCTAAATTCTCTGATTGGGCAGGATGATAATCGCCAATTACTCTGAAGCCCGATTCAGACAGAGCTGATTTAATTTTAGCGATTCCTTCGTCTACTGATTCCTCCGATTTACTAATGAGAAAATAAGACGATTCGTCTTGCGCATGAATCGCGGATAAGGAAAAAAGGTAAATAATGGTTAATAGAAAAATTCGTTTCATTTTGGTACTGATTTAGTTTTTTGCCAAATGTACCGCTTGCGTCAGAATGGTTTTTAAGCCGGAATGTGATACTTATCATAGCAAAACGTTAATAAATATGCAAAAAGACTGAATAAATATGCATGTTTAAGAGAAAGCTTTTCTAATGATTTAAAAATTCTTCATATTTGCACCACTAAATTTTTGAAAAAGAAAGAAATGAAAGTTTTAAAATTCGGAGGTACATCGGTTGGCTCGCCCGAGAACATGAGGGCTGTTATGGATTTGGTAACCGATGGAGAGCAAAAGATAGTTGTGTTATCAGCTATGTCAGGAACAACCAATTCTTTGGTAGAAATTTCAAATTATCTTAAGAAGAAGAATAAGGATACCGCGCGTATTTTTATTGGGAACCTGGAGGAAAATTATAAAAAGGTAGTTGCTGAACTTTTTACTTCCGAAGAAAACAAGAAGAAGGGATTAAAGATCATTAAAGATGTTTTTCAAACGATAAAATCATTTACATCGGGCACTTTTAGCGAAGTTGGCGAAAATACAATTCTGGCGCAGGGCGAGATTATATCAACTAACCTGGTAACCTTGCTGATGAACGAAAACGGCCATGATACAAAGTTGTTGCCGGCTCTTGATTTTATGAAAATTGATGAGGATAAAGCTGCCGACCTGAATTACATTCGCGAGCATATTAAGCCCGTATTGAAAGAGGTAGGCGAAGCGAAGTATTATATCACCCAGGGATTTATTTGCAGAGACGCCGACGGTGAAATAAATAACCTGCAGCGCGGTGGAAGTGATTACACTGCTTCGTTAATTGGTGCAGCCATTGATGCCGATGAAATTCAGATTTGGACAGATATCGACGGATTTCACAACAACGATCCCCGCTTTGTAGAGAATACCAAAAAAATTGATCAGTTGTCGTTTAACGAAGCGGCTGAGCTGGCCTTTTTCGGAGCAAAAATTCTGCATCCGCAAACGGTTTTGCCGGCGCGTGTCCAGAATATTCCGGTTCGCCTGAAAAACACCATGAATCCAACTGACAACGGTACGCTTATTACCGCAGAATCGAATGGACGTGGAATTAAGGCTGTTGCTGCAAAAGACGGAATTACCGCAATAAAGATTCGCTCGGGAAGGATGTTAAATGCCTATGGTTTCCTGTCGAAGATCTTTAAAGTATTTGCCGATTTCCGTACGCCTATCGACATGATATCAACTTCGGAGGTGGCTGTTTCCTTAACGATTGACGATACCCGGAACCTTGAATCAATAAAAGAGGAACTGGATAATTATGGTACTGTTGTGTTCGACCAGGATATGACTATCGTTTGTATTGTTGGCGATATCATCCAGGAAGAACAAGGTTTTGCCCCGAAAGTATTTAAGGCACTTGATGGTATTCCTATTCGTATGATATCGTACGGTGGTAGTAATCACAATATTTCTATTCTGATACCAACTCAAAATAAAAAGGAAACGCTACAAGCTTTAAGCGATAATTTATTGAATGGCTAATTATATCAAAATCAAAAGCTAATTTGGTATTGCGGAAGAAATTCCGGATAGCAACGAATCTCGAATAAGACTCAATCCGGCTTTTGTGGCCGGTTAAAACTCAGGAAACTGCAGTTTTAAATTTTGGG
>NZ_JBFHGM010000043.1:0-25865 GCF_041583095.1 Draconibacterium sp. | reverse complement strand
GCTGAAATTGCAATTCCAGGATTTCTTCTTTTTGTTCTTCTGACAAATCATATTCATAGAGATGGGAAAAGACATCAATATTTTTAAATTTCAGCCAATCATTAACTGTTGCTTCCAGATTTATCCATGTTTCAATATATTCATTTAACTCAGACCGCTTAAAACGATGTTCAGGCTTTCTTTTTAAATCCCAGGTAAATTTCACATCGTAATGACAGAAAGGGATTACAATTTCGGCATTTATTAAATCGGTATAATACTTTGTGAGATTTGTTGCGATCTCAGTTCTATTCCCGGGATAATCTTTTATGAATCGGATATGCTCCAGGGGATCATAGATAACTTTGATTTCGTTTTTTTTGTTTACAAGTTGCCAATTTGAAAGCAGGTTTAGCTTTACATCTTCTTTGAATTTAAGTAAAGATTTAAAGTCGAGGCTATCCGGGAATTTTACGACTTCTTTCTTTTCGTATTTCTCTAATTTTGTGCGTATATCGTTAATTAATGCCAGCTTAAAATGTTTGTCGGTGTTGCTGCTCATATAATCTTCAAGTGCGCTTAAAAATACATTAATTGCACTGTCCTTAGTTTTTACGAATTGATGTATATCAAAAAGTATATCCCAGAGTTCATCTGTATTTTTTTGGGCATAGCTGTCAACGCCGTTGATAATTTGCTTTAACCTTTTGAGTGTTTTAACAAGCTGGTTAATTATTAGTTTTTCCATTTATGGAAGGGTTGATTTGTTTAAGTTCCTAAAATTAGAAATTTAAAAGTTTTTTCTGGAATGATTCTTTGATTTCATCTTCGAAACTATCGAGGTAGTTTTGAGTTGTGCGCAAATCCTTGTGTCCAAGGTTTTCGCTAATTAGCTCCATCGAGGCTCCTTCACGTTTTAAAATTGTGGCAAATGAATGACGGGCGGTGTAGGTTGTCAGCTTTAAAGGAAATTCTAATTCTTCACCTATTCTTTTCATGTATTTATTGATGGTTTTAGTTGCCTGGCGCACATTCATTAAAACGGTTTTTGCATCATCATCTTTTTTTATTATGCCAAAAATGTATGTTTCCGGTTCCTGCGGTTTTTCTCCCCATTTTTCAATTATCTTTTTTACCTCCGGGAGCAAAACCACTGTAACTTCCTTTTGGTCCTGTTTTGTAGAACGTTTGGTTTTTTCCCGAAGAAAATAGATTTTGTTGCCTTTAATGTTTTTGTATTGCAGCAAGGCAATGTCTTTGATATTTGCACCGTTGCACAAGTAACTAAACAGCCATAAATCACGGGCTTTTTCTTCATTGTCAGTTTTAGGAGTGTATTTGACAATTTTCCCAATATCAACGAGCTGCAAAGCTTTCTTGACGTTTCTGCCAGCCGGAATCTGATATTTGCGTTTGCCAAAAGGATAAATGCTATTATTAATTAAGCCATCTTCGATTGCCCGGTTAAAAATTGTGCGCAGATTTCTGAGATAAATACCAACTGAGGTTATTGATTTACCTTCATTAATCATCCATTTTTCGTAGTTGTCTAACCAATCAGGGGTTACGTCCCAAAAGTTTAATTTCTTCCGGTTCTTTG
Organism: Draconibacterium sp.; assembly: GCF_041583095.1. Classification (NCBI taxonomy): domain Bacteria; kingdom Pseudomonadati; phylum Bacteroidota; class Bacteroidia; order Marinilabiliales; family Prolixibacteraceae; genus Draconibacterium; species Draconibacterium sp. The sequence goes on along the minus strand of NZ_JBFHGM010000043.1, from coordinate 24,286 downwards.
TCTTTAAATATTCTTTGAACGAATTTAAAGCGCTTGTATAACTTTCGGCAGTTCCGGCTCGATCTTCGTTTTTCAGTTTTGTGATGTAATCATCAAAGCTGGTTAATACGTTTGCTTCGGCTTTTGGCTTTTGGTTAAATTTTCGTTCAAACTCAGGAAATGAAAAAGGATTCAAGTCTTTAATGATTTCGATGGCCTTATTTTCGATTCCATTGAAATAAACCAGGTGGTCCTTATAGGTTTTTCGAGGCTTTTCTGAGTGAACTTTTTTCCATTCATCTGTAGTTAAATGAACGTTTACCGGATAATATTTTTGTACTCGATTGAAGGTTATGCGCAGTTTAACTGCGTATGTATCTTTTTTTGTTTTTATTCGTTTATCCAGAATAATGGCTGTTGTTATTCCTATCATAGTTCTGTATATTGTTGATTATTAGTTTATTGATGTACTGTTTTCATACATACAATATACATACAAATGGAGACAAAAACAACAATAAAGGACAAAAAAGAACACAAGAAAACAACTTAAAAAGCTGTAATACAGACCTTTGAAAGACTAAAGAAAATAAGAGAAGAGTGCTTTTTGTGATTCATAATCATGAGGTCGGCGGTTCAAGCCCGCCTCTCGCTACTGAAAACAAAAGGAGTCTGGTAATTACCGGGCTCCTTTTTCTTTTTAAGCCCTAAACTCAAATCAGGCTATTTTTTGTAATTCGATAAATAATTAAACAACAAAAAAGAGCTGTCCAGCTGAAGCTCTTTTTTGATACCACTAATTTTTGCAGACGAGGATTAACTTGTATATAATTTCGGTTGTAGTTTCAGAATAAAGGGTAGAACATTTATGGACGCTTTTTTGAAGATGATTGATAATTTTACAAACCCCTAAACATAAACCAATCAAGATGCATATTCTACCCTTATAATTTATCTTTTTAGTTACATCATACAAGTTACGGATTAATCATTAAAACACCAAATAGTATTTTATTTACTAATTCTTTCTTTACTCCATTAAATAATGCTCTTTTCAATTTAGCACACTCGATAATCTACTTTATACTTGCGTATTTTATCAATCCAAACTTCAAAGCAAAGCATAGAAAACTCCCCTTAAAACCTTCTTATTTTTTGAGAGTAGGTAAACAAAGTAATATCAAGAAATCTCACACTTGTTTTTGTATTCCCCTGTCTGTGCGAAATAATTATCTTTGGGCAATTTTTGTACAGAATGATATCGATAGATAAAATAAATCTCAGTTTTGGCGGTTTCGAACTGTTTAAAGAAATCAGTTTTCTGGTTAACCCAAAAGACCGAATTGGACTGATTGGTAAAAACGGTGCAGGAAAAAGTACACTGCTAAAAATTATTACAGGCATAGAAAATCCAACGGCAGGTGTAGTCGCCGTTCCGAAAGAAACAAGCGTTGGATATCTACCTCAACAAATGGTGGTTTCGGATACGCGCACACTGAAAAATGAAGTCACACAGGCTTTTGAGGAACTTTTAGCTATTGAAAAGAAAATAGCGCACCTAAACCAGGAAATTGCCGAAAGCGAAGATTATCATTCTGATGACTATTTAAAGAAACTCGACCTGATTACCGAATACAACGAGCGTTACCAGCTTTTGGGTGGCGATAACTACGAAGCCGAGCTCGAGCAAACGCTTATGGGACTTGGTTTCGAAAGAACTGATTTCGACCGGATGACCTCCGAATTCAGCGGAGGCTGGCGTATGCGTGTTGAGCTGGCAAAATTGCTGCTAAAAAAGCCCGATGTATTTTTATTGGATGAGCCAACCAACCACCTTGATATCGAATCGATTCAGTGGCTGGAAGATTTTTTGAAAACATACAGCGGAGCCGTTATCCTGGTTTCGCACGATAAAGCTTTTCTCGATGCCGTTTGTAACCGCACCATAGAAATTTCACTCGGCAAAATTACCGACCAGAAAATGAATTACAGCCGTTTCATGGACTGGAAAGCCGAACAGCGCGAGATTAATTTGGCAGCTTACACCAACCAGCAAAAAATGATTGAAGATACCGAACGTTTTATTGAACGGTTTCGTTATAAATCATCAAAAGCAGTGCAGGTACAGTCGCGGGTAAAGCAGTTGGAAAAACTGGATAGGATTGAAATTGAAGAAGAAGATAACTCAGCTCTGAAAATCAATTTTCCACCGCCACCCCGTTCTGGACGAATTGTGGTTGAAGCCAAACATATCAGCAAATATTACGATTCGTTGCACGTACTCGATGATATCAACCTCACTATCGAAAATGGTGAAAAGATAGCGTTTGTTGGCCGTAACGGAGAAGGCAAAACAACGCTTGCCCGGATTATCATGAGCGAGCTGGAACACGGTGGAACAATGAAATTGGGGCACAATGTAAAAATTGGCTACTTTGCCCAAAATCAGGCGCAACTGCTAAATGGCGAACTTACGGTTTTTGAAACCATAGATGAAATTGCTGTTGGCGATATCCGCACAAAGATTAGGGATATTCTTGCCGCGTTTTTATTCCGTGGCGAAGACATCGATAAAAAAGTGAAAGTATTAAGTGGGGGTGAAAAGTCGCGACTGGCAATGATTCGCCTGATGCTTGAACCGGTTAACTTTCTTATTCTGGATGAGCCCACCAACCACCTCGACATGCGCTCGAAAGAGATTCTAAAAAACGCACTGGCCAATTTTTCGGGAACCGTGTTGGTGGTTTCGCACGACCGTGATTTTTTGGATGGTTTAGTGAATTGTATTTACGAATTCAGAAATAAAAAGGCAAAACAACATTTGGGCGGCATTTTCGATTTTCTGTACCGAAAGAAAATGGAGTCGATGAAAGAGTTGGAAAGCAAGAAAAAGAATACAAAAACCGCAAAAATTGTAACTTCGGATAAACAAAACGATGAGCTGTCGTTCGATGAAAAGAAAGAGATCAACCGCACCATTTCGCGAATGGAGAAAAGCGTAGCTCAAACCGAAGAAAAAATTGCAGAACTGGAGGCCGAAATAGAAGAAATGGACAAGTTACTTGCCAATCCCGGGGATATCGACGACAACTCGGTTTTTGAGCAATACGAGCAATTAAAATCGAACCTGGAACAAAGTATGCTTGACTGGGAAAATGCCCACGAAGAGCTGGAAAACTGGAAGGCTAAAAAAACCTGGTAAATTAAAAATGATGAGACAAAAAGGAATAGATAAAGACGATTTTCTGTTTGGAACAAGAGCGATAATCGAAGCCATAAAAAAAGGAAAAACAATCGACCGAATCCTGATAAAAAAAGGCTTGCGAAACGAACTGATCACCGAACTACAGGAGCTAATAAAAGAAACCGAGATTGGCGTTCAATACGTTCCTATCGAGAAAATAAACCGTATTACACGAAAAAATCACCAGGGGGTGCTGGCGTTTGTTTCGCCTATTGAGTTTGACAATATTGAAACAGTAATTCCGGGAATTTTCGAAGAAGGAAAAACTCCCCTCCTGCTTGTTTTAGATCAGATTACCGACGTGCGTAACTTTGGCGCCATTGCCCGCTCGGCCGAATGTGCAGGGGTGCAGGCCATTATTATCCCCGAAAAAGGCATGGCACGTATTGGTGCCGATGCTGTAAAAACATCGGCAGGTGCCATTCACAACATTCCAATTTGCAAAACTACTAACCTGTACCATACGGTTCGGTTTCTGAAAGACTCGGGTATTAAAGTAGTTGCTGCCACCGAAAAAGGCGACAAACTATACACCAATGCCGAAATGAAATCGCCATTGGCCATTGTTATGGGATCAGAAGACACGGGTGTTTCTGCTCAAATTCTGAAACTTGCCGATGAACAATTAAAAATCCCGATCTTAGGGCAGATTGAATCTTTAAATGTTTCGGTATCTGCTGCTTTAATGATTTACGAGGCAGTCAGGCAACGAACTCAGGCCTGAACAGGAATCGTGCGCTTAAAGGATTCTTCAAGAGAAATAAAAGTTTCAGTACTGGCAACACCACCAATTTTTTGAATTTTTCCGCTTAAGATATTTTTTAAGTGCTCATTATCTTTGGCGTAAACTTTAATAAAAATGGCGTATGCTCCGGTGGTGTAATGACATTCTACGATCTCAGGAATTTCTTCCAACCCTTTTACCACTTCGCTGAAAAGACCTCCTTTTTCGAGGAAAATACCGATGTAGGTGCAGGTTTTGAAATCAACCTTTTTAGGATTGATGTGATAGCCCGATCCAACGATCACTTCCAAATCTACCATTCGGTTAACACGTTGATGCACAGCCGCACGTGAAATACCTACTTCTTTTGCAACATCTTTAAAAGGTATCCTTGCGTTTTTGGTAATTATATCCAGAATTTTTAAATCCCAGTCGTCTAAGTTATTCCTTAAAGTCATCTTTAACAATTTTCTACAAAAGTATCAAAAAACTAACATTATTTCAAAGTAAAGTAAGCGGAAATACAATATAGTAACAAAATCACAACAAAGAAGTCCAGACTTACAAAAAACACAAAAATATTATCAGTTTGTTAATTAATACTTCAAATTACTTTCATTATTCCACAAACAGTAGCCATTTTCATGTTAATTAATACTTTTACGACAGATTTTTATAAAAACAGACAGCAATAAAAATCTAAAACAGGTATAGACAGATTAATTTCAGCAACAAAAAACAACTCAATTTCAACTTGAAATTCCGGGTTGTACGATGCTGTGCAGGCTTAAAATTAGTAACCTTAAAATTATAGACATGAAAAATTCAACAAGTTGGTGGCTTATTCTGGCCCTTTTGATAATTGTTGCCGCTCTTGGCGTAATTATACCTACTGGAATTGGAGAAATTGACACCTCGAACCTCGACGCCGGAGATACCGCATGGATGCTGACAGCAACAGGTTTGGTATTGTTAATGACTCCCGGATTGGCATTCTTTTACGGAGGAATGATCCAATCGAGAAATATTATTTCTACCATGCTGCAAAGTTACATTGCCATGGGAATTGTAAGTGTGTTATGGGTGGTAGTTGGTTTTAGTATTGCCTTTGGCGACAGTATCGGAGGTGAAGGATTTGGTCTGTTTGGTAATCCATTAACATTCTTTATGTTTAGAGGAGTTAACGGAGGAACGCATCCCGATTTTGCTCCAACATTTCCGTTTGCCGTATTCGCTATGTTCCAGCTAAAATTTGCCATAATCACACCGGCTCTTATTACCGGATCTTTCGCTGGCAGAGTGCGTTTCAGAGCCTACATGTTATTTATGGTACTCTTTATATTATTTATTTATGCACCGCTGGCTCACTGGACCTGGCACCCGAACGGATTCCTGCGCAACTGGGGAGTACTTGATTTTGCAGGAGGTACCGTAGTACATATGTCGGCAGGATTTGCAGCGCTGGCAGGAGCGATTTTCCTTGGAAGAAGAAAAGACGCTAACAAAGAAATAAAGCCGGCAAACATTCCTTATATTTTATTAGGAGCCGGTATGCTTTGGTTCGGATGGTTCGGCTTTAATGCCGGTTCTGCATTGGCAGCCGATTCTATTGCTGCATCAGCACTGGTTAATACCAATACCGCATCGGCAGCGGCCATGTTAACCTGGATATTTTTTGATGCAGCGCAAGGTAAAAAACCATCAGCAGTTGGTGCAGCTATCGGACTTGTTGTAGGTTTGGTTGCCATTACTCCGGCCGCCGGATTTGTGAATGTTGGCTCGAGTATTTTTATTGGTGTAATTGCAGCCATTATTAGCAACTACGCCATTACGCTTCGTACCAAATCTAAATTGGATGATACATTGGATGTATTCCCAGCTCACGGAATGGGTGGTATTACAGGTATGTTGTTTACCGCTGTTTTTGCCAACGAAGTAGGCTTGATTCATGGGGAAATCACCACTTTCCTATATCACTTACTGGCACTGGTTATTGTTGGAGTTTTCACTTTCGGTGGCTCGATGTTAATGTACAAAATAACCGATATGATTGTTCCGATGCGAATTTCTCCTCATGGCGAAAAAGTTGGTCTGGACATTAGCCAACACGACGAATCGTATAATTTTGTTTACTCAGAAGATTAAGATACAATACGTTTATGCATAAAAAAAAGGCCGGTTAATACCGGCCTTTTTTTTTTATTTAATAGGTACTTGTCGTTTAAAGTCCTGTTCCAAAGAAATAAATGTTTCGGTGCGGGCAATGCCCTCAATGTCCTGCAATTGCTCGTCGATCAGGCGTTTTAAATGCTTGTTTGTTTTCGTTTGTATTTTAACAAAAATAGCATAAGCCCCTGTTGTGTAATGACATTCAACTACTTCAGGAATATTTCGTAAAGCTTCGGCAACCTGTGTGTGAAACTTTGCCTTGTCAAGATAAATCCCCATGTATGCACAGGTGTTGTAACCCAGTTTTTGAGGACTTACAATAAATTCGCTTCCGTGTACAACACCAATATTTAACAAGCGCTGAACACGCTGATGAATAGCAGCACCCGAAACGCCACATTCACGGGCAACCTCCAAGAAAGGTATTCGGGCATTTTTTGTAATAAGCTTTAATATCTTTTCATCCAGCTCATCAATATCAGCCGGTTTTTCTTCATAATAATCATTCGACTTCATGTTTCTAATCTTCTGAGTTAGTTTCAAATTATAGCACAAATGTAGGTAAAAATTACAATCACTAATCTCAGATGCTTAAAAACATATTATTACTTACAGACTGTAAGAAACTTATTTTTTTAAAGAAGTAAAAACCAGTGTATTTTACACTGGTATTACCGTCGCGCAATCTTTTCAATATCAGCACCTGAAGGCTCTTGAAAAACCCTCAGTTCGAACTCGGGAATAACGGCAAAAATGTGGTCGAAAATGTCGGCCTGAATACTCTCATATTTTGCCCATTCCTGATCGCTGCTGAACACATAAATCTCAATGGGCAAACCTTTCCCCATGGGTTGCAACTGGCGCACCAAAAATGTAAGCTCTTGATTAATTTTTGGATGCTGGCGAAGGTACACTTCCAGGTACTTTCTGAAAATACCAACATTGGTTTGATGCCTACCACTGATATAATCCTCCTCGGCCAAGTTCTTTCCTTTGTTGTATTCCTTCAGTTCTTTTTCCTTTTCCTGAATATACGACCGGATAAGATCGAACTTTTCGAAACGCTCCAACATGGCTGCATCGCAAAATTTAATGGTATTGGTATCGATGGCAACCGAGCGTTTTATACGTCGTCCACCCGATTCTTCCATTCCTTTCCAGTTAAAGAACGACTCGGAAACCAGCGCGTAAGTAGGAATAGTGCTAATGGTTTTATCCCAGTTCTGAACTTTTACCGTATTTAAAGTTATATCGATAACAGTTCCGTCTGCCTTGTGTTTTTCCATTTGAATCCAGTCGCCAATTTTTACCATATCGTTTGCCGACAACTGAATCGATGCCACGAAACCCAGTATCGTATCACGAAAAACTAACAATAAAACAGCTGCAATTGCTCCCAAACCTGCCAAAAGGGCTGTTGGATCTTTTCCCAGCAAAACGGCGATTAGCAGTATGCCCGCCATAAAAAACACAAAAATTTTTACCAGTTGCACATAACCTTTTATCGAGCGATTATGCGAAAACTCAGTAGTATTATAAATCTGCAAAGCGGCATTTAAGGTTGAGTTGGCCACAAAAACAATAATAGCGATAAAATAAATTCGCGATATTTTTGTCAGCAAACTGCTAAGCCCCCAATAATAATCCTTCGATAGAGACCTATAAACCTCGGGCGCCAGTTCGCTTACCTGTTGGTGAATATCGGGATACGAAAAATCGGCTGTGTAAAACAGTATAAATGCAGGGACCAAATGTGCCAGTCCCTTAAAAACCCTGTTTTCGATCAAAATATCGTCCCAGTTTGTTTTTGTACGATTGGCAATGCGCTGCACAACTGCCAAAAAGATCTTACGTGTGATAAAATGTGCCAGCCAGGCCACAAAAACAATAATCACAAGGCAAATTAATGCGGCCAGAGGTTTGGCTAAAATTTCCATTGTTCCTATTTCACGGATATGATCAAGTAAATAGCGGTAAATAATATTCATAAATCTAAAGGGTATTCATTCAGTTTATTTTAATCCACTTCAAAACCAACTTTCTGCACGTTTCTGCCAACAATTTATCATTAATAGTTGAGAATTAAACCTCTATTTATTCTGAATATTGAATAAATTGGGCAACTTGAAGATTGTGAATAGCAAAGTGGTTGCATATGTCATTCTTTGTGTCAATATGTATCCTTATTTTCAGCCAAAAATAATAAATGAGCATAAAATGAAGTTGAAGTTTTCTTTTATTCTGTTAATAATCCCGTTTTTATCGTTCGCACAACCCAAATTCGATGCCTATTTTAAGAACAAAACTTTTCGCTTCGATTTTCTGCTGGGTGGAAACAGTAAAGAAGTTGTAGTGTATCCGCAGCAAATGAAACAGGAGCCGTTTTGGGGCGGTTCGAAAAAGAACCTTATCGACGTGTTTAATTACGGCAGTTATCGCTACCGGGTTTTCGACCTAAAATCGGACAGTCTGATATACAGCAAAGGTTTTAGCACACTTTTTCAGGAATGGCAAACTACAGCCGACGCCAAAACCAGCAACAAAACCTTTTACCAGGCAGCACTTTTCCCTTACCCTAAACACGATGTGCGCCTTGAAATTGATGCCCGCCAGTGGAACGGAACGTTTAAAACAATATATACAACAGATATCGACCCAAAGGATTATTTTATTTTGAAGGAAGAAACGCCCGGTTTTAAAACAAAGGACATTGTCAACAACGGCGATCCGGCAAAAAAGGTAGATATTGCCATTCTGGCTGAAGGTTACACCGCTGCCGAAATGGAAGATTTTTATGCTGATGCCGCAAAAGTTTCGGGTTATTTATTCGATACCGAACCGTTCAAATCGGAGAAAGCAAACTTTAATGTGCATGCCGTTTTTGCCCCTTCGGAAAATTCGGGCACCGACGTTCCGGGCGAACACATTTATAAAAACACTTATTTTAATACCAGCTATTACACCTTCGATTTGCCGCGCTACCTGACTCCTGCCGATATGAAAACGGTTTACGATGCAGCGGCCAGCGTTCCGTACGACCAGATTTATGTTTTGGTAAATACCGAGCGATACGGAGGCGGCGGATTTTACAATTTTGTTACCGTTTGCACTGCCGACAACGAGCTTACCCGCCAGGTTTTTGTGCACGAATTTGGCCATGGTTTTGGCGGCCTGGGCGATGAATACTACAACTCGGCCGTGGCTTACGAAGATTTCTACAACCTCGAAATTGAACCCTGGGAACCCAACATTACTACATTGGTTGATTTTGATAAGAAATGGGAAAATATGATAGACGCCGACACTCCTGTTCCAACACCACGAAAAGATAAATACCGAAATACAGTTGGTGTGTACGAAGGCGGCGGCTACATGGCCGAAGGAATTTATAGTCCGCATATCGATTGCCGCATGCATACCAACGAAGCCGAAGGTTTCTGCCCGGTGTGCCAGGAAGCTATTCGAAAAGTTATTCGCTATTATTCGGAGTAAAATTAGCAGCTCCACAGCGATGGAAACGAAAATAGAATTTCAAAGTTGACCTCCACAGCCGTGGCGATGAAAATAAATTTTCAAGATCATTCTCCACAACGGTGGCGATGAAAAAAGATTTTCAAAACGAAGCTCCACGGCCGTGGCGGTGAAAATAGATTGTCAAAATGGAGCTCCACAGCGGTGGAGATAAAAATAGATTTTCAAAACGGGCCTCCACAGCCGTGGGGACGAAAATAGATTGTCAGTTTTTGGCTCCACAAAAGTGGAGATAGCAAAAGGATTTAATTTTTTTCGGCAGAAAACAAAAAAGCGGATGAGTTAAAAAATCTTATCCGCTTTTTATTGTATCGCCTCTGCTAACTATTCCTCTTTCTTCTTCAACAGTTTCGAAGTAATAAAGTAAGCTACAATTAAGCCAACTCCTCCAAGAACTAAGATTGCGGTAAAGAAGGCAACAACTTCATCCATTACGTTCGACAATGAATAGCCAACAACTACTCCCAGTCCTACTGCAATTAAAAAGATTCCCCATTTTACCAGCGAAAGCTGCGAGCATTCACCTTTAAATATTCCGGCATCGAGCCCTTTTTCTACCAGCGCCAGGCGCTCTTTTGTACGTGTTGTCCAGTATACATACAAGATGGCGAAGATTGCCAGAAAAAAACCGATTGGTACGAAAATTCCTTCCATGATATTAAATTTTAAATTGTTTTTTTTCTGTTTTCGCTCTTTTGACGCCACTTTGTTTTGGCGGTTACAACTTTTCAGTTTTTTTTTCTTGCTGATAGATCGTTTCACGCAGATTTCGCCGATAATCGCTGATTATTATACCATATATATACTGTAGAAGTCATTAGTTTAAATAAAGATTTTGATTGCTAGTTAGCTACCCCATTCGCTGTCGCCATTTCATTATTGTAAAAAAGAAACTTCATTGCTCGCTCCCTTTCAGGTAGGTTTCCGTTGGCTGACGAATGAAGGGTTAAAGAAAACAATAACTACTTCATATTCTTTTAGTCTTTGTAGTTATTAAATATATCCTAGCGATTTCTATTATGCCTAGTGGTAATAACTATTAGCACTAGGTTTAAAAATGAAATCTCTTCTACCTGTCTTAGTGCTTTTTATTTATCTGTGTAATCAGCGTTATCTGCGCGAAATATTTTCTTAGTAACTTGTAACCAGAAAAACATTCTTACGTCAAAAGGACAGATGGAGCAAAAAGATGATATCTATTACATCGAAAAGGTAAAGGCCGGACAGACCAATTACTTTTCGTATATCGTTGAGCGATACCAGGATATTGTTTTTTCCATTGCAATGAAAGTTCTTAAAAATCGTGAAGACGCCGAAGAAATGGCACAGGAGAGTTTTATAAAAGCTTACAAATCGTTGCACACTTTTAAAGGCACTGCAAAATTTTCGACCTGGCTGTACCGCATTACATATAACAATTGTATCTCGGAGGTTAGGAAACGAAAAATGCATTTTGCATCGACCGACGATGTGCAGATTGCCGACGAAGCTGAAGAAATGAACCTGGATGGAATACCGGAAGAAAACAGGGCACATGCCATAAAGGCTGCCATGGACAAACTTCCGGAAGATGAATACACACTGATACTTTTGTATTATTTCGAGGAACAATCGATCGAAGAGATCAGCAAAGTTACAAAACTGTCGGAAAGCAATACAAAAGTGAAGCTTTTCAGAGCTCGTAAAAAGCTCTATACTATTTTGAATGAATTAATGAAGGACGAATTATACACTATATTATGAACGAATTGGAAGACATAAAATTAAAAGCATTCCTGCAAAACATGGAACTGGAAAAACCAGGTTCCGGTTTTACGGTGCAGGTGATGAATAAGATTTTTGCGGAGGATAGTGCATTGGAACAAATTAAATCGGAAAAAATCCTTGGAAAAGGGTTTTGGATTATTTCGATACTTTTTCTGGTGTTACTGGCAGCCATTTTCGTTGTAAGCAACACCGGAATGCAGGCCGACAGCCAAATCGGACAATTACTACCCGAGGCCGGACAAGGATTATCGGAAGGCTACGAGTCGTTCTTCAGCAAATTGGGAACAATGCCATTAAGCATTGCCGGAATTACTATCGGCGTTTCGGTACTTATCTTTATCGACAAAATTATTAGCTCGAACAGTAAGATTTTTGCGTAAGAGGCTACAAAAATATTACGTGCGAATCCCGGCTGACAAGTCGGGATTTTTTTATTCGTATTGTTTTAATAGCCCCAACATTATTAAGTATTGGGCAGCAATGTAAGTTGTCATTATAAATAAACCTTCGTAAGGAATTGCGACAAGAAAACAATTGACAGCGATCAGCGAATCGGACAAAACAAAAAACAACGAACCGGCAAATACCAGGCTAAAACTTATGGGGTGACCATTACCAAAACGGTTTAGTGCCATTGCCGACATGGTTAAAATGGCAACCATGTATACAAAAATGGCAAAACGCAGTACTAAATCCAGTTGTGGAAAAAGCACGATATAAACGATTAAACCAAACGCCAGATAAGGGATCAGCCACATGGGTTTCTTTTTCAGAAACGATGTTTTCCCTGAAAGATTGATGGTGCGCAAAAACAGGAAAATATAGAACATCTGTGCCACCAGAAACGACGCAATCCCCAATACAAACCATGTAAAATCGGCTGAAAACATCATTAGCAAGTCACCCAGCCACGAGAAGAGAAAACCTGCACCAGCATACTGCAACACCTTTTTATCGATATTCTTTGAGTGTAAAAAGAAGTAACCCGCAATCCAAATTAAAAGTAAAGGCTTTGCAATATGATCTATTTGGGGATTCTGCAAATACTCACCGATAAGGTCGGCCGCTACAATTATCACAAAAAGAAGGTGAAGAAAAATCTTTTTCATCAATCGCTGTTTGAGATAAAATTAAAACTATTCAGCTAAAAAACGAAACCGGAACCTAAAAACAGGCTTCCGCCATCAGGTATTTATTTACGTACTCGTTAACGCCTTCCTCCAATTCCACAAAAGGCTTTTTGTAACCTGCATCCCGTAGTTTCTTCATTTCAGCCTCGGTGAAATACTGGTATCTTCCTCGCAAATCAACGGGCGTATCAATAAATGAGATATCCGGATTTACATTCATACTGCTAAAAACAGCTTTTGTAAGATCGAGAAACGAACGGGCTTTTCCGGTGCCTACATTATATATGCCCGTATTTTCCTGTTTCTCCAAAAAGTACATCATCACATCGGCAATGTCTTCCACGTAAATAAAATCGCGGCTTTGTTCGCCATCTTTAAAGGCTTTATGGTGCGAACGAAACAGCTGCATGTGCCCTGTTTCTTTAATGGTTTTATAAGCATGTAAAACTACCGAAGCCATTCGTCCTTTGTGGTATTCGTTGGGTCCGTATACATTAAAAAATTTCATTCCTGCCCAAAACGGCGGCGTGCGAAACTGCTTCAGTGCCCAAACATCAAAATCGTGTTTCGACCAACCATACAAATTAAGCGGTCGTAACTCATGAATTTTTTGATGTTCATCTGAAAAACCCTCTTCTCCATTGCCATAGGTGGCCGCCGACGACGCGTAAAGAAGTGGTACCTGAATTTCGGAACAAATGTTCCAGAGGCGTTGCGAATAAATTAAGTTCAGTTGCTGATAGAGTTCGGGCTCCTGCCCCACCGTATCGGTACGTGCACCCAAGTGAAAAATAAAATCCACATCCTGTGCATTTTTAATTAACCAATGAAAAAACTCATCCCGGTCAATGTACTCGCGGTAATTTTTTTTCAGAAGATTTAAATCTTTCCATGGGTCATCGAACTTATCAACCAGTATCAGATCTTTGTATCCTGCTTTGTTGAGTTTCCCTACTAAATAACTTCCGATAAACCCGGCTGCTCCTGTTACAACTATCATTTTAAAGCGGTTTCGTATGGTACGCAAAATCGCTGTTTTCTGAAAAATGTGGCTTTGTAATAAAGAACCAGCCACTTTGCTTTTTATTGTACGCGTGGCAAAATAAATTTAACTTTTCGTATTTGCCAAAAAATTGCGCGTAAACGCATGCCTATAAGCAAAACAGCTTGTTTTTGTACTTAAAATTTAACATTATCAATTAGATCAGGATCTTAAGCAGCTATACCAAACATGCCCGTTAATGAATTTAGCCCACAGGTTCAGGAACCTGTCTTAAAATAACCGACAATGCCTCTTTCAGGCGGACAAGCGCCAAAGGAATATTCCATTTTGCTGAGTCGCGGGGCTCTACATAATTCGATATCGACCGTATTTCGTAACATTTTACGCCCATCCAGTTACAAACATAAAAAACAGCAGCACCTTCCATCGACTCCACATGTGCTGTAAATTTTTCCCGCATTTCGGCAATACTGCTATCGCGTCCGTAACTTTTGTTGGTGGTTATTCCTTTTACTTTTTTCAGTTTTATCCAACCGTTTGAATTACTTGCTTTTAGCAAACCATTTTCAAACGGAAAATCGTTCATCCCAATGTAACCCGATTCGAATAGCGTAAGAAATTCATGCTGTTTCTCAATACCCAGGTCAGCAAATTCTTCGCTAACCACATTCACCACCTCACCTATATTTAGCTCCTGGGTTAAACTTCCGGCCAAACCAACGTTTACAACGGCATCGTATTTCTTTTCGCGAAGTGCGTTTGTTAAGTGAAATGTGGCAAACGAGCTTCCTATGCCCGTTACCAAAATATCAATATTGAAGTCTCCAAATCGGTAAGTCTTTACAAAATGACTTTCCTCCTCTACTTTCTCCAGCTCATCAACAATCAATTTTATCTCCATTGTAGTGGCTGCTACAATCAAAATTTCCATACATTAAATTTTGTATTTTCTGTTTCCGATACGCTTCGGAACAATGTCCATTATTACACCAAATCTGTATTTCAACCTTGCTTTTATCACAAGTCATCGTCTCACTCCTTATCAAATCCATATACTCATTCATACTGATTTTATAAAAAAAAGTTAATCTTTGTATGGATTAAAATTTTAACAACAATGTGTTCATTAAAGAATAACAACTCAAACGGATACCAGCGAACTGATTTATACAACGAGGAAGCAACCGAACAGCTTTCGGAGCATTACAAAGAAATTTTGCAGATCGTTGGTGAAGATCCATCGCGTGAGGGACTCGACAAAACTCCGGAAAGAGTGGCTAAAGCCATGCAATTTCTATTGCAGGGTTACCAAATGGATCCGGTAGAGATCCTTCAATCGGCCATGTTTAAAGAAGACTACCGACAAATGGTGATTGTAAAAGATATTGAGATTTATTCGATGTGTGAACACCATATGCTTCCGTTTATCGGGAAAGCACATGTTGCCTACATTCCCAACGGAACCATTACCGGACTAAGTAAAATTGCCCGTGTTGTTGATGTGTTTGCCCGCCGACTGCAGGTACAGGAACGGTTAACAACTCAAATAAAAGATTGTATTCAGGACACGCTAAAACCACTTGGAGTTGCCGTTGTTATTGAAGCACAACACCTGTGTATGCAAATGCGCGGTGTGCAAAAACAACACTCCATTACAACTACTTCGGATTTTACGGGTGCTTTTGAAAAGGTAGCTACCCGCGAAGAATTTATCAAACTTATCAGTACCAAACTGAGCTAAAAGCTACAGAAACTCGATACAAACCGGCGCCGGCAAACTAATTTGTTTCCCGCTGAATTCAGGCATTCCCATTTCCACATCCATTCGAAAAACGGTGATATTATGACTGCGTTGATTGGCAACCAACATCCAGTTTCCATCGGGTGTTATTCCAAAGTTACGAGGCCAGTCGCCTTCCACCGGCACTGTTCCTAAAAATGTCAATTCCTGATCGGTCTTTACTTTAAAAACAGCTATGGAGTTATGTCCCCGGTTTGAGCCATACAAATACTGCCCATCTTTCGAAAAATGAATATCAGCACAATAACTCACACCATCAAAATCTTTTGGCAAGGTGGAAATATTTTGAAATACCGTCCACTTTTCTCCGGTTTTACGAATTGCCGAAATGCTTGAGTTAAGTTCATTTATCACATAAATTACATTTTCATTGGGGTGGAAAACAAAATGCCTTGGCCCCGAACCGGCCGGCAGCTTTACAAATTCCTGCTCGTAACGCCCCAAATTCCCATCTTCAAAATGAAAGATATTTAACTGATCGGTTCCCAGGTCGGCACTAAAAATGCTCGGCTCTTTTGTTGAGAATTTAATGGAATGAGCATGTGGCTGAGTCTGATTAGGATGTACACTCTTGCCTGTATTTTTAACAACTGTCAACGCTTTCTTCAGGCTGCCATCTTCATTTACCGGATATATGGATGTTGTTCCTCCGCCATAGGTTGCAATGGCCACGTACTTTCTGTCGGGCGAAATATCAATATGGCAAGGGCCACTTCCATTTGCGGCCTGCTTATTCAAAAAGTGTAATCCTCCCATCTTGTCGAGTTGGTAGGCAACTACATAACCACCCGATGGTTCAACTTCGTGAGTGGTACGCGAAACGGTATACAAAAACTTCTTATCCGGGCTCAAACGCAAAAACGACGGATTATCAATTCCCTTAAAAGTAGTGAGCAAATCAATTTCTCCGGTTTTGGTATTTAAACTGCAGTAGTTTATTCCTTCCGCTCCTTCAGAAGTAAAAGTTCCTACATAAAAAAGCTGTTTTTCCTGCGCGAATCCGGCAGTTACACCAAGTAAAATTAGCAGGCAGTTAAACAAAATAGTACGTAACATATTTGTATATTTAATGAACGTTAAACAAAAAAACGAGCACAATATGAATCGTTCGAAGAAGTTTACTTTCGGAATAAATTTAATCTTGTGCCAATGTATAACAAAAATTTTAATGTATGAAAAAACCTGTAATAGCTGAAAAAGCACCAAAAGCACTTACGCTTGAACCGGGTACCTATTATTGGTGTGCCTGCGGACGAAGTAAAAACCAACCCTTTTGCGACGGGTCGCACCAGGGAACGGAATTTACACCACTACCTTTCGATATCGATGAGACGAAGGAAGTTTGGCTTTGTCAATGCAAACACTCCAAAAAGAAACCATTTTGCGATGGCACTCACCGAACCTTATAGGCTTTAACAACTTTCTAAACCTTTGTAAAATCGTCTTTTGAAGCGTTGCAGATCGGACATTTCCAATCGTCAGGCAAGTCTTCAAAAGGCGTTCCCGGAGGTATTCCAAGCGCCGGATCACCCTCTTCCGGATCGTACTGATAACCACAAATATTGCACGAATAGATTCCGTCTTCACTCACCGTATGCTCATGTTTTTCCTCATCTACTTCTTCGTAAACAATCGGTTCAGGTTCTTCTTCCAGTTTATCTTTATCGATATAAGTAGGCGAATTTTTAGGCGAACGCATTTTATATTTGGCATGGTAATACGCATAGGTTAGCGGTTCTTCATCCGACAGTTTATCGCCGTCAACCACTTCGGCAGTTATTAAATAATGCGACCCCACGTCGGCGTAATCAATCACTTCGCAATCAAACCACGCCACCGATGAATCAACAACAATTGGAGCACCGGTTTTTGCAGTAATCGTTTCAACTCCCTGAAACTTGTCAATATCGGCTCCCGACATAAACCCAAACTTTCCGATCAACGAAGTATCAACCTCTTTCTTCAATACTGAGATCGAAAACTTTTTACTATCAATAATTTTTTGGGCAGAGTAGTTATTTTTATTACAACTTATAGCAATTTTCGATGGCTCGGCAGTAATCTGAAAAGCCGTGTTTCCAATATAACCGGCTTTTTCGCCGTTCAATTCGGTAGCAATTAAATACAAGCCATAACTTAGTTTATGAAAGGCGGAATAATTCATTCTTTTCAATTTTTGAATTTCGTTTGTTTAAATTTAACAATACAATTTCAATTTTACCTGCCAATACACTTTTAAATGCTAACATTTTATTCAAGCACCTGGTACCGGCAATAATAAAAATGTACGTCGATTATTGAACAACAACACCAAAAGGAAGCCGGAGTTCAGAATTTATAACACGCGAACCAGGAAATAATGCTAAAACTGGCAATCCATTTAACATTAAATAATTTTTTGGCACGCAAAACAGAAGACAAAAACCTTACAAAACCGAGAGAAACAGGCACTATTAATTTAAAATTGGGAATCCCGCCTAATTATTTTCCAATATTTGGACATTTTGTTTGATAGATCCTCATATTTCACTATTTTTAAGCTCTCTAAATAAAAGAAATGGCCAACCAAAAACTCAAAAACAACTACAAAGTGTACATTGTGGAAGACAATGTACTTTACGCCAGGGTGCTAAAAAAGCAACTTCTGGATGATCAATTACAGGTAAAAGTGTTTCACAACGGGACAGACTTCATTAATGCAATGAGCGAAAAGCCTGATGTGGTAACGCTTGACTACACGCTTCCCGATATGACAGGGAAAGAAGTACTAGCTAAAATTCAGGAGAAGATCCCGGATACGCATGTAATCGTAATTTCAGCACAGGACGATATCTCGACTGCTATAGAGTTGATGAAAAACGGTGCCTACGATTACATAATGAAAGCGCCCGACACCCGGGAAAAGCTGAGTAATATTATCCGAAATATTTACCGGACTGACCAACTTCAAACCGAAAACACCAATTTAAAAGAAGCTGTTGCCGAGAAATATAATTTTAAAAACCTTATAAAAGGTAACAGCCGCGAAATTGAGCACGTGTTTGAGTTAATGAACAAAGCTACTCAAACCAATATTTCTGTATCCATTTCGGGAGAAACCGGAACGGGTAAAGAACTGGTTGCCAAAGGAATCCACTACAACTCGAAACGCAGTGCCAAACCGTTTATAGCAGTAAACGTGTCGGCCATCCCCGACGGACTGATCGAGAGCGAATTGTTCGGACACGAAAAAGGTGCTTTTACCGGTGCTGATTTTCAAAAGATCGGAAAATTTGAGGCCGCCAACGGAGGTACACTTTTCCTTGATGAGATTGCCGACCTGAACTTAAACCTTCAGGCAAAATTGCTGCGCGTTTTACAGGAACGAGAATTAGTGCGTTTGGGAGGCCACGATATAATACCTCTCGATGTACGCATTATTTCGGCAACACATAAAAACCTGGCCACTTTGTCGGGCGACGACCAGTTCCGACAAGACCTTTACTATCGTCTGCTGGGTCTTCCAATCGAAATTCCACCCTTACGTCAGCGCGGAAACGACAAAATTTTGCTGGCTAAGTTTTTTGTTGATGAGTTTTGCCGCGACAATGAAATGGAACCCAAAACCCTGTCGGCAGAGGCAAAACAAATGTTATCGAACTACCACTATCCCGGCAACATCAGAGAACTGAAAGCAATTATGGAACTGGCTTGCGTAATGTGTAGCCGCGACGTGATCAAACCGAGCCACCTGAATATGAACGTGGACGAAAGTGTGCAAAACCTGCTTGCCCAGGAAAAAACGCTGGAAGAATACAACAACGAAATTGTAAAATTCTTTTTGAATAAATACAATCAGAATGTACGTCTGGTAGCATCGAAATTAGGAATCGGAAAATCGACCATTTACCGGATGCTTCAGAAACACATGGATTAATCAATTAATTAATACCACAAAAAATCCCGGACTTAAAAGGTCCGGGATTTTTTTATCTCTATCGCTCCCTTAAACGTCAGTCTGAGCGTAGTCGAAGACTTCTATCCTTCGTAACTGTTTACGCCGGCAGTTTCCATCGAGCGGTCAACCTTTTTTACCAATCCCTGTAACACTTTACCCGGACCAACTTCGGTGAACGAAGTAGCACCGTCGGCGATCATATTTTCTACGATCTGTGTCCATTTTACAGGAGCAGTAAGCTGAGCAATCAGGTTTTCTTTGATCACAGCAGGATCAGAAACCGGTTTTGCATCAACATTCTGGTAAACCGGACAAGTTGGCTGATTGAATGTAGTTGCTTCAATGGCAGCCGCCAGCTCTTCGCGGGCAGGCTCCATAAACGGCGAGTGGAAAGCACCACCTACAACCAGTTTCAATGCACGTTTTGCACCTTTTTCGGTTAACAACGCACAAGCCTTGTCAATTCCGGCTTCAGAACCTGAGATTACCAACTGTCCCGGACAATTGTAGTTTGCAGGAACTACTACGTCGTCGATTTCAGCACAAACAGCCTCAACAACTGCATCTTCCAAACCAACAATTGCAGCCATTGTCGATGGTTCAACTTCGCATGCTTTTTGCATGGCCATTGCACGTTGTGCAACCAGTTTCAAACCGTCTTCAAAGTTCAGTGTTCCGTTTGCAACCAGTGCCGAAAACTCTCCCAATGAGTGACCGGCAACCATATCAGGAGCAAAATCCTTCAATGTTTTCGCCAATAATACAGAATGCAAGAAAATGGCTGGTTGGGTTACTTTTGTTTGTTTCAGATCTTCAACTTCACCTTCGAACATGATGTCGGTGATATTGAAACCTAAAATATCGTTTGCTTTTTCGAATAATGCTTTTGCTTCAGCAGAATTTTCATATAAATCCTTTCCCATTCCCGGGAACTGCGCTCCCTGACCAGGGAATACAAATGCCTTCATAATTTTTTGTTTTTAAAAATCCGGCGACAAAGTTACACTAATTTTATAAGGACAAAATCCTTTTATGCACCATTGCCAATAATTTGACAAAATGTTTGTGGAGAAATCGAACATCGGGTTATATGGGTCGATAATTGGGAAAACATGATACTTGGTACTGGATACTCGATACTGGATTCTGGATACTCGATACTCGCAGCTCGTAGCTAGTGACTCGTAACACTTCAACCTTTAAACACCAGGTAAATAACCACATATTTCAGCAAAAGCCCTAAAATGCTTACCACCAAAAACCGTCGGAAATCGTATCGTAACATTCCAGCGGCCAATGCAATTACCGGCGACGACAAAGGAAACAGGTTGAATACAAAAATGGTGAGCATGCCAAACCGTTTAATTTTTTGCTCGGCTTTTTCAATGCGCTTCTGCCCCATCAGTTCAATAATTTTGTTCGGACGCAATAAGCGGCCAATTAAATAATCGATACATTGCGCGGCAACTGCAGTAACCATGGCTGTAGAAATCAGATCAATCCCCTGGTAATAGGGCAAATAATAGATAAATGCCAGCTCAACCGGCATGAGCAAAAAGAAGAGGTAACCGGCAAAATGAATAAGACCAAAGGAAAAGATATTCTCTGTTTTACCGGCATAGAGTTCGCGACCGATGGTGAAAGAGAACAGGCAAATAGCAACAACCGAAGCAAACAAGATAAAATAGAACTTTTTGGGTATTGCTATTTTGCCGTTCATTTGTAAACAGGATTATAAGTCAATAACTAATATGATAGTAAAGTTACGCAAATGTTCTGATGCTTCTAATTTAATCGACCACTGACTTAATACGGCCGTTAAGCAGCGAATTTTAACCGATAACTCTATCCTGTAAAAGAAAACGCCAACGGATTCCGTTACATTGCAGAGAGAATCCGTTAGCGTTTTTTATAGAAATACAATGATGAAATACGACCTAAGGCACGTACTCACTCACCAATCTCACCATCAGATCATTTAGTTTTTCAAGTTCGAACTCACCAATTGTTGGTTCCAGATGATCATTTCCAATACCACTGTCATCGGTTATAAACACATACGTTCCGTTGGTCAATATGGCAAAAGAACGCATTAAATATTCCGTTGCCTTATCAATACCCGAAGCGGTAATGGGCACTATTTTAATTCCCTTATCGGCAGCTTTTATCAGGTTGGATTCCAGACTTGAAATAACGTCCTGCGTGTAGTGCGGCGGAGCGTCCAGTAACAAAAACAGTATGCGGGCCGAGGCATCATTATTCCACGAACTCTGCGTAATGGCCACATCGAGTGCAGAATGCACAGCCTCCGGGAAATCGCCGCCACCATCGGCCGACTGTTCCGATATAAAAGAAACCAGGCTACTTTCGTCGCTGGTAAAACTGAATGGGCGCGTAACAAACTCATCACCTTCATCCCGGTAAAACACCGACCCGAAGCGCATTTCCAGCGAAGGATTATTTTCTTTTATCCGTACAATTACATCATTTAACTCTGCTTTTAAGTAATTGATTTCATCGCTCATCGAGCCCGTTGCATCAACAGCAAAACATACATCTATTACTTTATTGTTTTCTACTGTTTTATCAAGATACACTGTATTGATTCCGTCGGCGTATTCCAGTGCATCGATAAGTTCATCGGTGCCGTCAAACGCAATACGGGCCGTTAACCCGTCGAGATTCAAATCCGACCACAATGAAGCCTTCCCCTTATTATCGGTTTTGGTTTTCCATACTTCCACCTCATCTGAAAAGAGACTGATTTCGGCATTGGCAACCGGCGACTCGTTTTTATCGAACACCACAAAACTGTACCTTTTTATTTCTTTCAGGTTCCATTTATTTACATCCTCGTAATACTCCTGGTTATTTAGCAGGTTATTCCAAAACTCCCAGTTATCGAGGTCGTTCCACTCGCCGGCAGTTAACACCCCCGGTTCGTATTGCCCGTTTGGATTTCCACCTCCCCAATCGCCGGTACTTGTTGGCGATCCGGCTCCGCTTGATCTTCCCGAGCCATCAGCAGCAGCATACTCATAAGCACCATCGCCCGTACTTGGTTGTGGAGTTTCAGGATCGGTTACCTCGCCAAACAAGCTGGTTCTGCCGTCTGCCGTTTTCTTACCGTTTGTATCGTCATCTCGCCAACAGCCCCACATGAGTAATACGGTGGCTATTAAAGTCAGTCTGATTGTTCTGTTTAGTAGTTTCATAATAAGTGTTTTAATTTCGAAGTGTTTCCCTTTAGATTGGTATGCAGGTGAAAAGGTTGCGTCGGAGCGAGTTAATTTCCTGTCGGTAGTATCGTCCAACCGGATATTAACCGGTGGTGAAACATCACCAGGTAATGTTATTTTCATTATCTCGAAGCTAAAGGTAATGTCATTACTCTAAATCGGAGGGATAACAATACTTATTATGATTACTGTTTATTTTTATTGTAACCGGGCTTTAACCCCTGTGCCTTACCACAAGCGGTTTCCCGAAAACCACACAATTCCACCATCCTTGTAACTCACTGATTACAGGCTTCCTGCAGCCGTGTAATTACCCGGCAAACTTTGTGGATGGCTTGCTGCAGCGCTGCAAATGGCAAAAAATTTTTCTTAGACCCCTCCTGCAGCCGTGTAACAGGCCTCCAATCTTTTTTAGACCCCTGCTGCAGCCGTGTAACTACGAATAATTTTTGTGAGACCCACCCCGCAGCATTGCAACAGGCAAAAAATTTTGTTTAGACCCCCTATGCATTTTTGCGGCAGGGGTAAAATTTTCGTGAGACCGGGGCCGCACAACTGCGAGAAGCCTGCTAAATATCTTTCTGGCACACCGTAATAGTGTTGGGTGGAAATTTCAGGGATGAATCAACAGCGCTAAAAATGTGGCACCGACAAAAATGCTGCGTAACATAATCTGAAGCATTGACTTTAGTAAATATTTGCTCTAATTTTATTGAACAAAAAATAAATCGCTCGATCAGCCAAACGCTTTTCACAAAAACAAAATTAAATAACCTTTAAAAACATAGTTTCTAATTCGTAACCCACATTATCATGAAAAAAATTTTAAATCTTTTTTTGTATAAACTCCGTAACGGAGAATACTTCCAGTTTATGAGCGACTTTAAAAGTTTGCTCATAGCGCTAACACCGGTCGCCATCCACTCGGAGGCCGAATTTGCAGACTTCGATGCTGCCTTAACCAAGCTCGACGACGAACTGCGCGTTGATCAGGGCACTGTATTAACCGAACAAGTACAAAACCTCGACATCGACCGCGATAACACGTGGCGCGCTATCGATATGCGTATTAATGCTACTCTTTTGTGCACTATACCAGAAGAAGTGGAAGCGGCCAAAAGCCTGAGACGCTTGTTCGATTTATATGGCGATGTGCGAAGGGTAAGCTATAACGAAGAAACAGCAGGGCTTACCAACTTAGGTGGCGATTTAACGCAGCGCGAAAATGCTGGCTTTGTTGCCACTTGCGGACTTGGCACCTGGGTATCGCACCTTAACGACCTGAACGTTGCATTTAAAACCAAACAAAACGAACGCGATACCCTGCTGGCCAACAAAAACAGCGGTAATGCCAAAGTGGTGCGTCTTGAAATCGATCCGCTGTACGAACTAATGGTTGAGCGGGTAAATGCTTTGGTAAGTTTAAATATGCAAACTCCCGAAATCGAGAATTTCATTATCGAGCTGAACCAGAAAATAAAAACTTTAGAGAATACAATTGCTATTCGCGAAGGCCGTAAAGACAGTGGCGCGGAAGAAGAACCTCCAACACCCGAAGATGAATAAATAGTAATAATTATTATAAATTTTGTTTTAAAGGTTAGCAAAAGCATCCATCCTGCGGGTTGGGTGCTTTTTTTTGTGAAATACGATCAAAGAAGAACAGTTGTTTTTCGTCCGGAAGTTCGGTCGATCCTTGATCAGCTAACTTCGCCGGACGATTGCCCTCCGGTCATTTCAGCCCGGCGCTACACACCGGGTT
>NZ_JBFHGM010000042.1:0-26095 GCF_041583095.1 Draconibacterium sp. | reverse complement strand
TTCGGATGTAAGCAGTCGTTTCTTAGCATGAAGTACATGTTTCTTGTATTCCTGGGTTTTAAGCTATTACTTTCGGAAAAGAAACGATTAACAATTTAGCTCCCGATTGGATAAAGTCGCCATCTTTCGTAATTTTAAACAAAAAATGGCACGTTCAAGATTTATCTATCTGTGTTGCATATTGGCTTTAATAACGCTGTTTACATCTTGTGGAAGTACAGACAGGAAGAACAGTAATCAGATCCAAAACTATACTCCGAACATCCCTGAAGGATGGAAGGCTTTATTCAACGGAAATACGCTCGAAAACTGGGAAATAACCTCATTTGGCACCGAAGGGCCTGTAAAGATTTCGGACGGAAGCATTGTTATTAATTACGGCGATGGTTGTAGCGGAATTACCTGGACCGATACTTTTCCAAAAGTAAATTACGAAGTACAGCTGGAGGCCCGCAGAATGGTCGGTAACGACTTTTTTTGCGGAATGACCTTCCCGGTTAACAACGATTTTTGCTCGCTGATTGTTGGCGGGTGGGGAGGCCCCGTTGTAGGATTAAGCAGTATTGATGGTGTTGACGCTTCGGAGAACGAAACACAAGTACTAAAGAACTTCGAAAAGGAGGTGTGGTACACCATTCGGCTGCAGGTAACAGAAACAACAATCCGCGCCTGGATTGATGATGAAAAGCTGGTAGACTTCAATTATACCGGACATAAATTGAGTATCCGGCCGGAGGTGTCGCTATCAAAACCGTTTGGAATATGTACCTGGATGACAACAGCCGAACTGCGTAATTTTGCCATGAGGAAGATAGAAAGTAAGTAGGCCTTTACTTTTTCTTTTTCTTCTTCTTTTTCACCTCTTTTAATTCGCGTTCATTTTCGCGCATTAGCTTTTGCCAGTTGTAGTCGGTGTCTTTTGTAAAATCCAGCGTTTCTTTGTAAAGGTTTTTGTCGATCTCCAAACGATGAATGTCTTTCCCCAAAAAGCTTTCGATTTCGTCCAGAATTTCACGCTCTTCAGTGCTACAAAACGAAACGGCTTTTCCTTTTTGGTTGCCGCGTCCTGTTCGCCCTACGCGGTGTACATAGTTTTCTGCCACTTCCGGCAGGTCGTAATTCACCACAAAATCTACGTAGGGAATATCAATTCCGCGGGCACTAACATCAGTAGCGATAAGCAGTTTAAGCGCGCCGCTTTTAAAACGTTGCATGGTTTGATCGCGTTCTGCCTGTTCTTTATCGCTGTGAATGGTGTCACTTTCAATTTCAACACGTTCCATGGCTTTTTTCACGCGCTCGGCACGTACTTTTGTTCGTACAAAAGCGAGAATTTTAGCTTCCGGATTTTCACCGACCAGCCGTTCCAGGAAAGCTCTTTTGTCATCCATTTCGATAAAAGCCACCTGGTGCTCGATGGTTTTTGCCACCGGGTCTTTGGGCGAAATCTGAATACGAATAGGATTGTTTACCAACGAATAAGCCAGCTTTTTAATCTTCTTATTAATGGTTGCCGAGAAAAACAAAGTCTGCCGCTTCTGAGGCAGAAAACGTATCAGGTCGTTGATATCCTTTATAAAACCAAGATCGAGCATGTGATCGGCTTCGTCCAAAATCAGTGTTTTTACGCCGTGAAGCTTCAAGTGTCCCTGGCTTACCAAATCGAACACACGACCGGGCGTAGCCACCAAAACATCGGTACCGGTTTTTAAGCGGTCGATTTGAGGATCCTGATCAACACCACCAATAATTACGGTAGTTTTTACGCCCGTATTTTTTGAAATGGAAACAAACACTTCGCTAATCTGCTTGGCCAGTTCGTGCGTTGGAGCCATAACAAGGCAACTTATTCCCTGAACATGTTGATTCAACTTAGCCTGTTGAATGTTGTGAATTACCGGAATAGCAAAAGCAGCAGTCTTCCCGGTTCCGGTTTGGGCAATGGCCAAAACATCTTCGCCTCTTAACACCGGCGGAATGGCTTTAAACTGAATGTCGGTAGGACGACGGAATCCGTTCTTTGCCAGGTTGGTTTTTATAGTGTTGGATATGGAATAATCCTCAAATTTCATGTAATCTAATTTTCGGCAAAGATAACTGAATTTATTGAGCAGGAGTTAAAAGTAAAAAATGAGCGCTGAGATGGTGAAAATTGATGGAAGATTGATTTTAAGATTGAGGGAGATTGATAAATTGCGAAACTGACAAATTGTAAAATTGTATCTGAAACACTGAACTTTACTTTGTGCCTACTTCGTGCAACTTTTTGGTAAACTCCTCACGATACTCTCATTGCTTACGCACCGGGCTTTTGGGGTTCGTGCCGATGGCGCTTTTTGCCAACTGCCACTTTTTTACCCAAATACACATTTACTCAATTACTCATTCACTTTTTTCCTTCGCCGCTACAGCGTTGCCCAAATGCGTGCCAGCGAAAACCCCGGTGCTTTAATATTCAGGTCGAGGAAATAACCAAATGGGGTTTGTGCGGTTGTGAAATCGGCATTTTGCAGGCGTTTTTCAGCCAGATCGAACAGTTCTTTGGTAAATTCAACGGATGCTTTTGATTCCGAGAGGTGGGCAAACGAGTGAAGAATCACACTTTTACAATTGTTTTTTCGTGCTGTCCATTTCAGGTGATTAACCAGTTTTTTCTCCCGGCTTTTCACGTCTTTTTCTTCGTCGCTTTCTTCCACCTGGATAAAGGCTAATATAGAATCTGAAAATTGTGCCCCCTCCGTAATATCTTCAACTTCCTCAAGGTTTTTCTCTGCCGGTTGATACGAAAACTCATCAACATACATTACCAATACTTTCATTCGATTAAAATTGTTTGTTTTTAAAGGTATAGTATGGAACTCGCATGCCCCGAAACTTCGGGGTAATCATCCTTTTGAGGACAAATAATTCCTATGCTCGTTTCATTTCTTCGGTTTTGGGTAAAGATAATATTTATGAGAGTTCTGGTAAAAAACTAATCACCGGCAGCATTGGCAAGCAATTCTTCGGCCAGTTTTGTGGTCCAGTCGCAAAGTTCGGAAATTTGTTCGTCGTTTAACTTTGCTTTAGGGTGAATGGCCCGGTACGACTTTAACGGCATGGATTTTCGTTCCGCTTCCTGGCAGATTTCTTCCAGTATTGTAATCTTTTCAAAAATATCCATGGTGCCCCATTCCGAGAAGTTAAGCTCTGATTTTCCTTCCGAAATATGATCGGCTACCATCCACGAAACGGGAGCAATGTGGTTATACCACCAATAGCCCGTTTGGTTCGAGTGGCAATCCAAACAGGAAGTTGTTAGCAGGGTTTGGATATTTTCAGGCACTTCTACCTGGTTGAAGATATGATTGCTGCTCACTCCATCGTTATTTTTTTCGGGTTGAAAAAACTGGATAACGATAAAAGCAAGCAGCAATATTATGATTACAAATCGAAGTATTCGGCGCATATTACATTCCTTTTACCAATGTCTCTGCTTCTTTTTTCGACCAATCCAATAACAATTGTTTATGATCATCACTTAACGCTTTGTCCGGAAATCTTTCCAAAAACTTTTTGGGAGGCATTTCATTTTTTTCAAGTACTTCGCCAATTTCTTTGTAAGTACTAATCATTTTAATTTTCGAAAGGCTGTCGAGTTTATTAAAGTCAAGCTCTTTTTTCCCGTCTTCATTCCTCGAGTCAGTGTTGTGGCATCCATAACACGAATTCTGAATAACTTCTTTCACATCGTCGGGCATTGCCGGGGTCTTTGTTGGTTTATTGGTGCCGATAGCAACCAGACTAAGAACAAAAAAGATTGCAACGAAAATTGATAATGACTTTTTCATTTGATTAAATTTTAAATTTTAAGGTTGTTCATCTGTTGACGGAGATTTAGAATGAGATTGAATCATGATGTTTGGTATGAATTTCATCTCAGGTTCATTACATATTTTTTATAATAGTTACGGTTATGTGCAATATAAAACACAATACTAGAGTTTTTGTTGAAAAGTTTCGTGATTGATTTGAATTGACTAAAAAATACGTAATTTTCGCAGTAATTATTTTTTTATCCTGCAAAAACCTTTTAAGAATGCGTTGGTATATTCCAATTTTAACAGTACTCATTTTTGTATGTAATTCGGTAAATGCACAATTATCGGAAGGAGGATTTCCTTTGCAGGTTGTTACTTTAAAAAGTTCCGACAGGGCATTTGTAAAAATGCCGGTGTTAAAACAAAGTGTTATTAAGGCTGCAATGGATGCCAACAATGCATCTGATGCACAGTTAAAGTCATTAACTTTTGCACATGCTTTTAATGTTGACTTTAGCCCGTCAAATTCAGGCGTATGGTATTCTACTAACGCAGGTTATAACGTTTGGCGCATTACCATTTCTTCAGAAAATGCTTATTCGCTCAATCTTATTTTTGATGATTTTGAATTAAACAAGAAAGGGCGTTTGTTTATTTACAACGAAGAGAATAATCAATATCTTGGTGCTTTTACCGCTCGAAACAATAAGCCTTCGCATAAATTTGCAGTGGCACCGGTTGCCGGCGATGAAATTACCGTGCAGTACGAGGTTCCCGATGACGAAGGAACACCGGATGATTTTAGGATTACCCGCGTAAACCACGATTTTATGGGAATTTTAAAGTTTATCAGGCGACCCCTGGGGGAAACAGCAGGTGAATGCAATATTGATGTAAACTGCGAAATTGGCGATCGTTGGAGTGAGGTAAAAGATGCAGTTGTTCGCTTAATTGTTGATGGCCGGGAGATCTGTTCAGGCACTTTATTAAATAATACAGCAGAAGACGAAAAACCTTATGTTTTGTCGGCATCACATTGTTACGACAAATGGGAATATGCCAAAACCACCGTCTACACCTTTAATTATGAAAGCCCGTATTGTGCTCCGTTGGATGGCGACCCCATTCATTCGCTTTCAGGAGCGATTATGAAAGCCCATTACGATAGTTTGGATTTTGCATTGGTAGAATTAGACGATCTGCCACCGCCCGATTTCCGGCCGTATTATGCTGGTTGGGACCGATCGTCGGCAGTACCCGATTCTTCAGTTAGTATACATCATCCGCAGGGCGATATTAAAAAGATAGCGTTTGATAACGATGCTCCGGAGATTACGACATTTACGTCATCGACGATTAAAAATCCAAGATATGGCTCGTTTAATATATTGCGTTGGGACGGTGGAGTTACAGAAGTAGGTTCTTCGGGAGGAGCGTTGTTTAATATGAAAGAACAGGTTATTGGCACTTTATCAGGAGGTGCTGCGTATTGCGGAAACCCGGTGAATGATTATTTTGCCCGTTTTGCAATGCAATGGGATTATAGTTCCGACACAACAAAACAATTAAAATATTGGCTTGATCCCCTGGGAACAGGCGCTACGGAGTTAAACGGAAAACAATTTAATACCAACGAGGATTTGTGTAACGCCTTTACAAATTTGACCGATACGGATGAGCATGGAAATATTGCTCTAACCGTTTCAGGCGAAACTAAAGGCTATTGGGGAGGAACCAATTCGTTGGGAATAACTGAAATTGTTGAACACTTTAACATTTATGGTAATGAAATTCTGGATGGTGTTTCGTTTGGTGTTGGAAAACTGGTTACCAGTAATAACAACAGCCGGATAACCGTTAAAGTGTATGAGGGCAATACTTCTCCCGAAAATGTGCTGTACAGCAAGCAGGTAAATATTGATAACTGGGCTGAAGATGCCATGAACTTTGTGAGTTTTGATCAGTTGGTTGAGCCTGCCGGCGATTTTTTTGTTGGTTTTGAATTGAGTGATATTAATACTGCCGATACCTTTGCCATCTATCAATCGTTGCGCGAGTATGAAGATGCCACAAACCATCTCTACGTAAAGCAAAACGGCAGCTGGGAAAGTTTCACATCGCTGAATCCCCAGAACTATGCTATGGTTAATGTTATGGAACTGGTTGCCTGTAATTACAGTCTGCTAACGGATACTCCATCCGTGGAGCAACCCAAAAACGTTTGGGTGTATCCAAATCCAACAGCCGGTGAACTAAACCTGGAGTCGGATAAAGAAATCGATCCGGAGAATGTTGTGGTGTACAACCTAATCGGGCAGGAAGTTAAAACTTCAGTTGTAAAGACCGATGATTTCCGTATAAAACTCAATCTTCTGGGCAAAACGGCCGGTGTTTATTTTGTGCGTTTACCTTACGGTGATACGTTTGTTACCCGAAAGATCTCATTTGTGCCGTATTGATTATTTCTGTCCGGTGGCTTTTTTTATGACTTCGCCAACCGGATCGGATGAAGGCTTGTCATTTTTTTGCTGTGGGATTGTAGAGGCATTGCCATCGCGGTAAGCCGAGTAATGCGGCGATAATATTTCTACGCCGGCTTTATTAAATTCATTCAAAATACTTTTATTGAGCTCTGAATAAAAATGCGCCATCTTCCCGGCTTGTTTGGTGTAAACATTTAGTTCGTATTCCACATAAAAATCGCTAAGGCTTTTTTGAAGTACAAAAGGTTTAAAATCGCGGGTAAGGTTTTTGGTGTTTTTGGCCGCGTCAAGTAATAGTTTTATTACGGTATCGGCCGGAACATCGTAGCCAATGGTTACAGTTGGGTGAATAATTATTCCCAGCTGACTGGCATTTTTTGTATAATTCCACAAATGTGTATTTATAATGGTGGCATTGGGGATGGTAACATCCTCGTTTTTTATTGTTTTTATGCGGGTTACCAACAGGTTTTTTTCAACGATATCGCCCATAGTATCGCCAATTTTTACGCGGTCGCCAATTTGAAACGGCCGCATGTAGGTAATTACAATTCCAGCAACAATATTTGCAATAGCCGATGTAGAACCCAAGGTGAAAATTACCCCAACAAAAATGGATACGCCCTGAAAAGCTTTTGAAGAAGGAAGGTATTGTACAATAAATACAGCGGTGATAATGTAGATAACGATTTTTACTAGGTTAAAAGTAGGCTTGGCCCAATCGCTGTGAAATCCTTTAATTCTCAGTTTACCTGTTTCAAGCTCCCTAACCACCACCGAAAGAATTTTTAGAAGATAACGGGTGATGATGATGATGACAAAAATGGCAAACAGATCGGGAATAAAATCGACAAAATCGTTGGCAATTTTCTTCACCGGATCGGCGAGATAACCATAGAATTTATCTGCCAGATCTCTGGTCCACGGTAAAAAACTAAATAAAAAAGGCAGGTATAAAAACAGTACCAGTATCACCAACGCAAACTTTACTACTTTGGAAATTAGTAAGAAAATATTTTCGCCTTTACTTGGCAGAAGGTATTTTAAAAAACTTTTTCGTTTTTGTTTTAATCCCTTTTCGTAATGTTCCAGCTTAATGTTAAGTACTTTAAAGAATCTATTTATCAGGAATATGATCAGGATCAGACCTCCTAAAGCCATAAGTGTGTACAAGGCCCGTAACAGCCAGGATATTAGCGTATTTTGCTCAGATGCCTCTTCGAATGCAATTTTTATCTTTGCAAGATATTCATTGGCCAAATCACTTTTTGTTTTTCCAAAATATGCAGCATCTGCTTCACTAACGCTGGCTAAGGGAAGCTTGTCATAAGAAATTATTGAGTAATTGTTTTTCTCTGTAATTGCAAATAAATCCCCGCCAATCTGAAAACTGGCCATGGTTGTTCCCAGTCTTTCAATTATCATGGCAGCTCTTTCTGCAGGTGAATATGGCCCCAGATTGGCATATACAGGAAATATTGTGTCGGAATTAAAAACTACGTATGCAACCTCTGCTTTTTGCAAATTTTTGTCGTTAGCAGCATTCGGAATGGAATCACGTACTTCAGTTTGAGAAAATACCTGAAGAAAAAAAGTTACAAGGGCAATGAGGATAACAGCTTTTCGCATGATCTGGATTTTAGATGCTAAAAGTTACAATAAAATTTCCAATCAGTGCAAGTAGAAACTGCACAATGGTCATGTACGAAAATGTATCTATTCCGGCCTAAAAGGAAATGATGAGTGGTGAAGATTAAGCTTTAACGAGTTATCAGCGGCTCTGAAAAAACCCATGGTATATTCCACCTTTGTTTCCGTTCCGTTGGCATCAATAAAAAAATAGTTTCCCATAATTATTGCCTGTTTAAAATTGGCGATAAAACCATGTACATCAAAACGTACTTTTTCCCAGGGCTGAAGAGCAAATCCCAGGTCTTCGGGGAAATTGTCGTTTCCACCTACAAAGTAAGAAAGCGCTTCTTCTTTGCTTGCCCTGAATTGAGGGTCAGTAGCTTTTGTAGGCTTAAAAAGTACTTTGCTTTCACCGTAACCATACAAATCCTCGATGTGCTCTTTGGCGGCTCTCACATAGTCGCCTTTTGCGGTGTAAATTTTACCAATGCGAATAATGCCGTTACCCCAGTCGTACTGTCGTTGTAAAATATCTTCTTTACTGAATTGTTCATTCATTTTTCTACAATTTTTATTCAAGTTAACAGCTTTTTATGAGCTTAGTTCAATTCAAGCGGAATAATTTCTTTTAATTGTTCGACCGACATTTTTTTACCGATGATTTTTTTGTTCTCGTCAAGAAGATATACGCCGGGTGTTTTTCGGGCATCGTACTTTATTTTAAAGCGCGAGGTATGTTGCGGATCCCAAACATTTATCCAATCGAACATATTGTGTTTGGCCAAAAATTTCGTCCATTCTTCCTTGTCATCCATCGAGTAAATGGCATATACCGTCAGTCCTTTGTCCTTGTATGGCAGGAATACTTCTTTGTAGAATTCGGGAACAAAAACCTTACAATGCGAACAATTGGGCTCGTAAATCAGAACTACAGTTAATTTTGATTCGATTTGGTGCAGGTTGATAAATTCGCCATCAAAACTTTCCAGTGTGAGGTCGGGAGCAATTTCTCCGATTAGGTTATCCTGCATAAAAAGTACATTCTCGCGAATGGTCTCAAGCGATTCTTCCGTTGCCCAAAAAGCTTCGCCATTTAAATAATAATCGCGGGCAAGATCAACAAAAAGTGCGTCCATACCCATAATGTTACTGTTAATGCTGCTGTTCAGAAAAAAAGATGTGACAAACTGAAACAAGCGTTTATTGGGTTTTACATCTTCAATAAATTGGTAAACATAAGGCTTCACCGAATCATAGCCCGGATACAACACCTTGTTAAACCATGTTTCAAGTTTTGTTTTATAGAAAGGCGTGAACAGATAACGTTCGTCGGTATAATCAAAATAATCCCAAAAATGGTCTTTCTGATAATTGAATTGAGCCAAAAGGAGCAAGGAGTCGTTCTCCTGAACTTCTTTTGGCAGCGTTGATTCATCGAATTTGGGAACGTAATTAGCCGTTAAAAATTTGTAGAGAAAGGAGTCGGGGAACTTTTTATCAATCATCGCCCAATAATCGTACATCTCGTCGTTCAGTTCTTCGCGTTGATGGGCTATTTTTTTTCTTTCTGCAGCATCGGCATTTTGGTAGGACTTGTTTAATGAGGCACTCTGTTGCTGAAGGTTTGCCAGAAAATTCATGTAATCGACAAAAGCTTCAGATTCGGCAGCACCTTCGATTTTGGCATCTTTGCCCGCAAACGTTGAATTGCTTATTTTAAAATCCTGATCGGCACCCAACAGAAAATCAAAATGGTGGTCTTTATCAACCAGTATTTTGTACAAACCTTGGGTTAAAACAGTGTCGCCTGTTAATACGCCATGCCCGTTTGCATCAAGTTTGGCTGAGTCGGCTGCATATATTTTGCCAAGGTAATGGTAGGCCAGCTGAACGGTTTTATCCGGAGCTCCATCAAGCTGCACTTCAATGTTATAGTGCTGTGCGTTAAGCTGAAAACTAAAGAACAGGAAAAACAGAAATACGAATCGTGGCATAAGCATTTTCAAATAAGGTCTTAAAAATAGTATAATTACCCAAAATGGCTAAATAGAGAATGATTGTTTTGATCGCTAAATATTGTAAATTCAGGGCCTGTAAAAAGAAACTATGCTTTCGGTAAATATCCCGGTATATAACATTGAAGTGGTGGATTTGGTAAACGACCTACACCAACAGGCTACAGGTTTAGACATTGATTTTGAGATCAGGGTTTACGACGATGGCTCAGATGAGATTTTTAAATCGTTGAACCGCATTCTGAAAAGTAAGCCCAATGTTGTATACGCAGAAATGACGAAAAATATTGGCAGAGCCGGAGTTCGAAATAAATTGGGAGCCGACTCAGTGTTTGACTGGTTGCTGTTTATTGATGCCGATTCGAAAGTTATAAGCCCGAACTTTCTAAAAAAATACCTTGAAAACCGTAATGAGAAAATGGTGTTATGTGGAGGAACAGCTTATGCGAAACACAAACCGGCCGATCCGGAAAAACTGTTTCGGTGGACATACGGGACAAAACGTGAGGCCGTATCTGCAGCGGCTCGTAACCGGAGCAAAGGATTTGTAATTACTTCCAATAACTTTTTTATTGCAAAGGAACTTTTTGATCGGGTGCATTTTAGGGAAGAGTTGCGCGAATACGGACATGAAGATACATTGCTGGGCTACGACTTGTTTTGT
Organism: Draconibacterium sp.; assembly: GCF_041583095.1. Taxonomy (NCBI): domain Bacteria; kingdom Pseudomonadati; phylum Bacteroidota; class Bacteroidia; order Marinilabiliales; family Prolixibacteraceae; genus Draconibacterium; species Draconibacterium sp. The sequence continues at coordinate 15,501 of NZ_JBFHGM010000042.1, read as the reverse complement.
GCCGGAGTAGAGATCTTTCATATCAATAATCCGTTGGAACATACCGGCCTTGAAAGTGCGCAGGCATTTTTGAAAAAGAGTTGTATGGCGCTTGAGAATTTGAAAATGATAGGAGAGGAGCTGCTTGATGGCGACCAAATGTTTTACCGCCAGGTAAACTTCTTGCGAAAATATAAACGGATAAGTTTATTTATTCCATCGCGAACAATCGGGCGGCTATTCAGGAAGTACCGCAAAAAAATGGAAGAGAATTTAAAAGGTGACCGTCCATCGTTACTGGTTTTCGACTTGTATAAGCTGGGTTATTATGCGGGTATAAAAAACCGCTGACAAAACTTGCCAACGGTTTGAAAATATGTTGTACAGTCTAAGTGTTAATCGTTCAGGTCAATATCGCCGTAACGACTTACAACTGTAACTTTTCCGCCTGCTTCCGAACCAACTTTTCCAACTACCGTGTTTTTATGGTTATCTTTAATACGGTTTCCGGTAAATTCATCTTCAGGATATGAAATGCCACAGTAATCGCAGCTGGCATCAAGTGAATAACTGGCATCGTCGAGTCCCAGCGAAATCTGACCGTAGCTGTTGGTTATGTCGATAAACTCGAAGTTGGCTCCAACTTCATCTACCTTGATACCTCCGTAACCCGATTCAACTTTTAAGCTTTTCGCCAATTCTCCAATTTTAATATTGGTGTACTTAATTTCTGCTACCAGCGACTCCAGTTCTTCAAATTTAAATTTGTCGTATTTCGATTCGATTACTACCGACTTACATTCTTCAACGCTAATGTTCGAGTATTTCGATTCGATATTTAACGAAGTAGCTTCTTCAATATCAAGAGGCGAATAACTTACGTCAACATCCATGTGCGAAACTTCGCCAATATTTGCATTTCCGTAGGCCAGCGATAAGCTGAGCGAACCACTTTCGGGTGTAGTGAGTTCGTAAGCGGTAAAGTTACCGTATTTACAATCAAACTCGCCGTTTCCGGTAAGCCGGGCAACAATGGTGTTACCGTACTTGTTGTTGATTTTCAGGTCTTTGTCGGAAGGAATATTCACTTCGTAATCGATACTAAACTGTCGGTTACTTTTAAAGTTCTTTTCAATTTCGGTAACCGCTTTTACAGCACTTCCCGTTTTTCGGATATACACTTCCAGCATATCAAGCAAATCATCGGCTTTGTTCTCGTTTGGTGCATCAACGGTTATAGTTACATGAATAACTACCGAGTCGCCGGTTGAATTGTTAATTTTTACTTCGCCAAAACGATTGTCGATTTCCAGTGATGATACCTCATTGTTTAACCATGATTTATGGTACTCTTTTGTTTTCTCTTCTGCGAATACTGTTGTTCCGGCAGCTAAAACGCCGATGATAAACAGTGCTGCAATTCTTTTTAATGCCTTCATTTTATTCTGGTTTTAATTTTTACTATTAATTCTTTCCAGCCAATTTACTTTGTATTATATAGCTGTTGTTTCCTGTTCAAATTCTTGTGTTTTCTGTTGTACTTCTTCTAATTTGGTAATGATTATATTGATTACACTAAGCTTAGCTTGATAATATTCTAACATGGCGTTTATTACACGTTCGTCGTTTGGGTTGGCAGTCAAATCCTTTTGCAGGTTTTGGTAAAGTGTTTCAAACTCGGCCAACTCATTGTTCATCATTTTTTGTTCGTCTTCCGAAATCAAACCCTCTTCAATCCACTTGTTCCACTGCTCCATACCGGTGTTTATTGAGTTGGTGTAATAATATTCAACTTCCTGGTATTCCGGCGAAATAGATGCAAGAGTAACGCTTGCCGATTCTGTTTTCGAGATAAAAATTCCCTGGTTGTTTGGCGAAAAATAGATAAACGCCTGGTTGGTTGCCAAAAATACAAACACAACAGCGGCAGCAACTTTAAGAGTAATATTAAGACTTATCGTTCTTTTCGTTTTATGCTGCTCATTAAGCCTTGCCTCAAATCGTGCAAAATGGCCTTCCATTGGTTCGTTATCGTTTAACGTTTCAATGTTCTCCAGTATCAGTTTTTCTATGTTATCTCTTTTTTCCATAATCTTAATTGTATGAAAATATTTCCTTTCCTCTCAGTATCTCTCTTAATTTATTCTTAGCTCTAAGCAGCTGGGTTCTCGAAGCTGAATTCGATATGCCCAAAATCTGGCTAATTTCTTCGTGGTCGTACCCTTCAATCAGGTAAAGACTTAACACAACCCGGTAGCCGTCAGAAAGTTCCTGTATCGCCTGTTTTAACACCCGGGCGTCCAGCTCGCATGTGTCCATCCGGCTTTCGGCAATTTCTGTGGTACGTTCGTTTACCTCTTCAAATTGTACTTTTCGTTTCTTTAAATAATCCAATGAACGGTTTACAACAATACGCTTTAACCAAGCCCCGAAGCTAACTTCGCCTTTGTAGGTGCCAATCTTTTTAAATGCACTTAAAAAGGCCTCCTGCATAACATCTTCGGCTTCCATCTGATCATTTACGATCCGCAGGCTTACGCTGAACATGGCTTTGTAATAAAGCTTATACAGTTGGAATTGCGCCTTCTGGCTTCCTTCCTTGCACTGATCGATGATCTCCTGATGAATATTTTTATAAAGTGTATTCAAACTATCAATTTTCTGATTCAATGACGACGACAATATTTCAATGTTGCATACGTTGCAGAATTATTTTTTGTTTTTCGGATTATTTTGCGAAATGTATTGGGAAATTAATGAATATCAATGTGTTTCGGGAATGCTCTTCACCTCATAGTTATTCAACTGCTATTTTTTATTAAAGAGCTGCAGGTGGTTAAATGAATGAGTAGCGCGTGACGAGTATCCAATATCGAGTATCTAGCATCCAGCATCCAGTTGAACGAAGTGAAATCCCGACTGCAAGCGTCGGGGTATCAAGTTACAACGAATTATAGTATTCAACCAGCTCCGTCATCTTGTCTTCCTTACCGGGTTTAATTTTATTCTTTTTAATAAAACTCTCCATTTGACTTTGATGATCGGTAAAGAAATTTTCTAAATCTTTTTTCGATTCAATTTTTACTGCAGCTTCCTGGTTTAAACGCAGGTAGTATGTATCAGGACGTTTTATAAATTTTGCCGGCTCAGGTTCTGCATAAGCTGCGGCTTCTTTTGGTTTTTGGTAGAGCACTTCAGGCCGGGCATATAAACTAAGCTTGCCTTCGGTTAAAAGAATAAAATACCCACGTTTTACTTTGTTGCCCAATTTATACGGAATATTAGAAAACGTATTTTCACCAACTACGGCTTTCTCAACAATTTCAGGTGCAGCTATGGCCAGGATCTGCTCATCGGGTGTTTGAAATTCCATTTCGTCGTTAAAAATATTGTAACGTAGCGGAATATCGTTGTATTGAATTTTTTGATAGGTATAAATGGTGCCTGCGGTAAATTCATCGTTTAAATAGGGCGATCCTTCAATATCACTTTCGGTAAGTCTGTTCCTGTGTTCTCCCTTCGATATTTTGTTCATCTCAAAAAAGTCGATAGCATTTCGCAGATCATAGATACTTTGAGCGTAAAGTCCGGCAGAAGAAAATAATAGAATAATGAACAGGGAGACGTACTTTTTCATGGCTAATAGTTTATTCGGTTAATATTAACGATTTTCATCTGATGTTGCAAATTCGGCAATAGCTTTCGCATGTAGCTCAAGGGTGCTGAACAACGGTTGTTCAAAGTCAACCTGACTGATTAGCAAAGGTATTTCGGTGCACCCCAAAATAATACCCTCGGCACCTTTTTCAGCCAGTTTATTCATAATTGCGAGGAAGCTGGTTTTGGTTTCCGGAAGAAAAATTTCTTTTAGTAGCTCGTTCATAATGGAGGAGTGGATAAAATTCCGTTCCGGTTTTTCGGGTACAATTACCTCGATGTTGTGTTTGGCTAATCGTGTTTTATAGAAGTCGAGTTCCATAGTTTCACGTGTTCCCAGTAAACCAACTTTGCTAATACCTCTTGCTTTTATGGCAGCAGCTGTTGCATCGGCAATGTGCAAAATCGGTACATCAATTTCAGTTTGTAGCTGTTCGTAGGTAAAATGAAGGGTGTTGGCACAAAGAGCAATAAAATTGGCACCGACATTACAAACCGTTTCGCTGGCTTTTTTTACAATGGAATATACTCCTTCGCGATCGTTTTGCTGGTTGCAGGCATAAATGTCGCCGTAATTTACCGAGTACAAAATAATTTCAGGAAAGGTTAATCCGCCCTGCTTTTTGTTTACGGTTTCGTTAATGATTTTGTAGTATTCCTGTGATGATACCCAGCCGGTTCCTCCTACCAAACCTATTTTCTTCATTTTGTTTAATTTTCTTCTTTTCAAAAGTGCTAATTTATTTGAGATAGTTAAAATTTATTATTGCTAATTTTGCGCCAAAATAGATTATGCAAAAACCGGAACTTCTTTTACCTGTTGGAAATCCTGAATCGTTTTATGCTGCATTGCGCGGTGGAGCCGACGCAATTTTCCTGGGATTAAAACAATTTAACGCCCGTGGAAGGGCAAAGAATTTTACCAACGGGCAATTGGTTACCATTCTTGAAGAAACCAAAAAGAAGAACATCCAGGTTTACATTACCCTGAATACGGTGATCAAAAACAATGAAATTCCGGAGTTGCTTGATTACCTGAATTTTTTGAATCAGGTTGGCGTTAACGGAGTGATCATTCAGGATTGGGGCGTTTTTTATATCGCACGTACCTATTTCCCGAATTTGGTGTTGCATGCCAGCACACAAATGGCCATTCATAATTCAACCGGAGCAAATTATGCGCATAAAAAGGGGATAGAGCGAGTGGTTCTGGCCCGCGAACTCACTTTGCGCGAACTCAGCAAAATATGCAAAAAAAGTAAGGTTGAAACCGAAATCTTTATACATGGTGCGCTGTGTTATTCTTTTTCGGGTATGTGCCTTTACAGCAGTTATGCCGGGGGCAGGGGAGCCAACCGTGGATTGTGTACCCAACCTTGCCGACGCACTTACACGGCCCAAAATGCCCAGCAGTATTTATTTAATTTAAAAGATAACCAGCAAATTGATTTGGTCGACCGTTTTACAAAAATGGGAGTAAACAGTTTAAAAGTTGAGGGGCGTATGAAATCGGGTGAATACACCTATCGTGTGGCACAGGCATACCGTACTGCTCTCGACGATCCCAATCAAATGGAAAAGGCCAAAGAGCTTTTGTCGCTTGATTTTGGACGCGAAAAAACAGCCTATTTTATGGGGAAAGATGTAAACGAGGCCATTTCTGAAAAAACGGTTGCGGGCGTATATCTTGGCAAAGTTGAGCAGATAAAAGGGCAGAATATCTGGTTAAGCTCGCAAATGAACATTGAAACAGGCTTCCGTTTGCGTTTTCATATTCCGGGCACCGAAAAGCAGGAAACCGTAAAAGTGCGTGAAGTAGCCGAAGAGAATGGGTTGTTTAAAATTCATTCGGGCGGAAAGCAGGTAAAACCAAATAGCGAAGTCTATTTGTCGGGGATTAGTGATGTTAAATTTCCATCAAAGTTAGAAGATACAAATGCTCAATTTAAGCAACTGAAATACGGACACAAACAAAAAATATTAGGTGCTTTAAAAGGCAATGAAAATGGCCGTAAAGAGGAGTTTTATTTTCGTGTAAACTCCATGGAGTGGCTAAAAAAGATGAATCTGAATGAAATGGAAGGTTTGTTTCTGGCTTTTTCGAAAATTACCTGGAGCCGCTTCGATCCGGAAGTACCGTTTATTCAAAAGTTTAAGGAGAAAATATACATTGAACTGCCAAATTTTATTCAGCAGGATGCTTTGCAATTTTATCGCGAGCTGATTGCCAAAATGGTAAAATGCGGATTACGAAATTTTGTAATCAGTCATATTTCGCAGCTGGACCTGATTCCGCCAAAGTGTCGCATTATTGCCAACGAAAATGTTTATGTTTTTAATGATGCTGCAGCTTGTTTTATTAAAAACGAAGGAGTTAGCCTGTTTTCGTATCCGCAGGAAATTGATTTTGAAACCTTGTTCTCACTGTCGCACAAAGACGGAATTGTGCCGGTTTATTTCTATCCCGAACTTTTTCATTCACGCATGCCAATAGCCATGAAAGATGGAAATGATGAGCTGGTGGATGATATGAATATTAAGTTGCAGCGTTTCCGCCGCAATGGAATTACTTCGATTGTTCCTCAGGTTCCGGTTTCCATTTCGCAATCAAAAAACAAATTGAAAAATAATGGCTTCTACCGGTTTTTAATTGATTTAAGTTACGAGCCGGTTTCAAAACACCGTGCAAAAACAGTTAAAAGCCGTATTCTTCGATCGGAGCAAATTCAACCATCGAATACCTTTAATTTTAATAAGGGCCTGAAGTAGCGAATAGATTATATACTTTCAGTCAATAAAAAAGCAGGTCCGAAACCGAACCTGCTTTTTCTATGTTGTTGTATTTACACTCTATCCATCGTTCATCGATGCAAGGAATTCTTCGATACTTGCTGTACGCATCAATCTTGTTTTCATAAATTCCATTGCTTCCAGGGCGTTCATATCGCCAAGGTAGTTGCGCAAAATCCAAAGTTTGTCGAGAACTTCTTTCGAGAATAAAAGGTCTTCGCGACGGGTACTCGATGTTGGAATATCCACAGAAGGGAAAATACGTTTGTTCGACAATTTCCGGTCGAGTTGCAGCTCCATGTTACCGGTACCTTTAAACTCTTCAAAAATAACCTCGTCCATTTTCGATCCGGTTTCGGTAAGAGCCGTTGCCATAATCGTTAATGAACCACCTTCTTCAATGTTTCGTGCCGCACCAAAGAAACGTTTTGGTTTATGCAGTGCGTTGGCGTCAACACCACCCGAAAGTACTTTACCCGATGCCGGTTGAACAGTGTTATATGCACGGGCCAAACGTGTAATCGAGTCTAGCAGGATAACCACATCGTGGCCGCATTCGGTTAAACGTTTTGCTTTTTCCAGTACAATATTTGCCACTTTTACGTGTTTGTCAGCCGGCTCATCAAAAGTTGATGCAATAACTTCGGCATGTACGCTGCGTGCCATATCGGTAACCTCTTCCGGACGTTCGTCGATCAGTAATACGATCATATAAACCTCAGGGTGGTTAGCTGCAATGGCGTTGGCAATCTCTTTTAACAATACTGTTTTACCGGTTTTTGGTTGGGCAACAATCAAACCACGCTGTCCTTTACCAATTGGCGCAAACATATCAACCACACGTGTTGAAATATTGTCGTGGCCATTTCCGGTAAGGTTGAATTTCTCATCGGGGAATAAAGGAGTCAGGTGATCGAAAGGTACGCGGTCGCGAATATATTCCGGGCTACGTCCGTTAATCTCCAGTACTTTAATCAATGGGAAATATTTTTCACCTTCTTTTGGCGGGCGAACTGTTCCTTTTACGGTATCACCGGTTTTTAAACCAAAAAGTTTAATCTGCGACTGCGATACATAAATATCATCGGGCGAGTTCAGATAATTGAAATCCGATGAACGTAAGAAACCATAACCGTCGGCCAAAATCTCCAGTACGCCGGTGTTGGTAATAATACCTTCAAACTCGAACTGACGTTGTTTTTGTCGATTTCCCTGCTGATGACCTTGCTGCTGGCCTTGTTGTTGGCTTTGCTGCTGGTTTCTGTTTTGCGGTCTTTGACGGTCTTCTTTTCCGCCGGTATTTTGTCTTGGCTGATTCTGCTGATTTTGCGGATTCTGCTGGTTTTGTTGATGCCTTTGCTGTCCACCACCATGTTGCTGCTCTTTATGTTGTTGAGCTTTAACTTCAGGTTTTTGTTGCTCTTGATTCTTTTCCTGAGCTTGTGGTTTATCCTGAGTTTGTGGTTTTTGCTGTTGTTGCTGAGGAGCTGATATAGTTTCATCCGGTTTGGCAGCTGCTTCAATATTTTGTTGCTTTGGTGCTGCAGCAGATTTATCCTTGGTAAAACCTTTTATTATGGCTTTTATCTGGTCCTGACGTGTTTGAACTTTATCGTCAATTTTGTCGCCATGTTTCTTTTTCGGACCTGATCCCACTTTTTCACGTTTTACTGTCTCTACTCTTTGGCGAGGACGTTTTGAACGGCGTGGTTCATCGTCATCCTGAGCGTTTCTGTCGGATTGATTTTTACGATTACCGGCTCCTCCTTTTTCATCTTTAGGAGCATTCTTTGGGCCTTTGTTTTCAGCTTCAAGAACAGCCTGGGTATCTAAAATTTTATAAATAAGATCCTGTTTCTTGTAGGATTCTACACGTTTAATATTGAGCTCTTTAGCGATCTCTTTTAATTCAGGAACAAGTTTCTTGTTCAGTTCTAAAATATCATACATTATACTATTGTTATAACTTTTCTCGATTAATAATTGTTGAAAAAATTCTTGGAACAATTGACGAGGAGGGTGATTTTTTGTGAAATCGTGTGCAAGTATAAATAAATACCTGCTTGTAAACAAAAAATTGAAACTCTTTTTTCTTCCTCTTTCTTATTTTTTAGTAAAATTAAAACTTTTGGTTCGCTCGTAAAAATATATTTTCAAAATACGATTCAATTTGCTCAGTACAAAGTTCTGATTGTAAATACTATACGTTTAACAGGGTGAAATTGTTTAACTTTATTTGCAGGAGTTTATTTTGGTGGTTTATAATGGCGCAGAAAATCAATATTATTACTTAACTCCTTTTAATCTTATAATCGACGCAATGCCCCTGTGGTAAAGGCCTTCATCTAGTTCTATATCGGTTTTTAATGTTGTAAGCGAACTAAAATTTTTAAAGTCATTTTCTAATTCTTTTTCATCGAAAAGAAAGCCGATATCTTTAGGGCCTCCCGTATTTTTGTTTATTTGTTCTTTCGAAAAACCTTCAAGAATTAAAGTGCCTCCGGGTTTTAAATAAGACGCTAATTTTTGGTGTACCTGGTTTCGCATATTTTCCGGCATATGTGCATATGTCAAACAAATACAATCAAAATACTCTTTTTCAAAATCCGCGTTTTTGTAATCAGTTACCTGGTAATTGATGCTTACATTATGTTTATCGGCAAGAAGCAGTGCTTTTCTTTTTCCCTCACTACTGGGGTCAAAAGCTGTTACTTGCCAACCTAATGTTGCCGCAAATACTGCATTGCGTCCTTCGCCTTCTGCCGGAAACAGTACTTTTCCCGGCTGAAGTTGCGGCAATTGTTCTTTTAAAAATTCGTTTGGCGCTTCTCCATAGGCATATTCAGTAGCGCTGTATCTTTCGTTCCAAAAACTGTTCATTTTTACTCTTTAATATTGAATAAACAAATTATATTACCGGAGGTTTAACCATAAAGAATGCGAAATCTGAAAGGTTTTACTTTGATGATTTGTGCCTGTATTAATCGAATACAAGAAAGGAATTATATTTGAAAAAAGCTTATTTAGAGGCTAAATCAACTATTTTTTCTCATCTCCACTTTTTGTTTCGATAAGAACAACTCCGTTTGCACCCCTTGAACCATAAATAGCAGAACCTCCGTCTTTTAAAATATCAATACTTTTTACCGTATGTGGGGGGAGCATACCTAATATACTGCCTTCCCGCTCAATTCCATCCACTACAATTAATGCAGCATTGCTGCCACCCATCGTATTATTCCCGCGGATTATTATTTCATCACCAACCACCTGCACGCCCGAAAACTTTCCTCTTATCAGTTCATACATATCTGCGTAATTTGAGAAATTATCATGGTCGTCTCTTAAACTTGAAATTGCATTCAGTTTATCTTCGTCAAGTACATGCCCATAACCAATTGCCAGCGCTTTTCCCTCTTCGCCGGGTTTAAGATGTAAGTTAACAGCAACAAACTTTGTGTTTTCTTGTAGTTTAACATTTTGTTTGTTAAATCCGTGGGCAAAAAAACTTAATTTATCCTTATTGTTACAGGCAACAGAAAATCTTCCAAGGGTATCTGTTTTAATAACCTGTTTTGTGCTTTTTACCTGAACTTCCACCCCGGATAAAGGGATATTTTCGAAAGTAGTTACTTTGCCATGAGTACTTCGATCCTGTGCATTAATGTTATTTGCAATGCAAAGGCACACCAAGAATATTAGTTGTGTGAAAAAACGGTTAGCCATGGTTTATTGGTTTTAGTATTTTTTTTTATCGAATTAAAAGTAATGTAAAAAATTGAATTAAATCTCTGATTTGCAAAAAATATGAGATGGGTAATATTCAGATATGAAAGAATTTTTTAGACCAAAAGTTCTCCGGCAATTAACAATGCCCGGTTCATACCTGGATGATTGTAACAAGGGTAGTTTGGAGGTGTTTTAAGTCGCAATGTACAATATATTGTCCTTTTCAATTATCTGTGGTACAATACTGAACATTGAGTTCTACTTCATAATAATTGTATTTTGTTAAAGGACCATAGTAATAATACATAGGAGGATATGGAGCCAATGGACTCCCGCTATATACCTCGAAAGCTTTGCCTCCGGGCTTATTATATCCCGTGATAACAACCTCCGGGGTGTTACCGGAAAACATCCAGGCCTGATAGAAGTAAAACCTGATCTGTTGATCGATATACGAAACCGTACCGATTATTTCTCCATTATCAGCAACCATGTTTTCAATTTCTTTATTTATGTCGTAATAATAGGTACCATTAATCATTTCTCCACAAAATGCCAAATGAGGGAAACAGCCTCCTCCTCCAACAGGGGTATAGGTAGAGTAGGAAATTGCATCGTCGGGTGTATCAGGAAGATTATCTCCTTTGCTCCATGCTGATTCCATATATCCTGTATTTGCGTTAATAACCACGGCATGAGCAAAAAGGTAAAGTTCGGTTCCTTCCCCGAAATCGTAATCTAAAGCAATTTCTTCTTTCGAAATATTGAACTGGTATTCAGTTTGGCCGGATAATTTATACGGGAACTTACCAGGAATTGGCCTGTTTTTAATATTGGAAGGAACTTCACCGGTATCGGTGCCTACCCAAAGCTGTACTTCTTCAATATTAAAATCTGAATTCCCTGTAATTTTTACCGTTAAAGTATTCGCATCGTTGCTTACCCTCATTGTACCAACCTGTTCTTTATTTTTAAGTTGAAGGGATATTTGTTCTTCGATAACTCCATTTTTTAAATAGGAATATTCTGAGATGAAACTCGTCTCCACGGACTCCATTTCTTCCTTTGAGTTGATCAGATCTACATCTATACAACCTCCCAAAAATGTACTTGTTAGTACAAATATTCCGAATAATACCTTTGCTTTCATCGATTTAATTTTTGTTGTGTTTTTCAATAAGCACCTGTCCTTTAGGAGAGCCGGTTAATACGACTCTTTCTAATTATTAAAAGGGTTTGATAAAAATTCGGAAGTTGCTGTCGGATTAGAAGTATTATTTCCAACAGAAGTCTTTTGAAGCGTCCAAAAACCAAAGACTTTTTTCCTTTTTGATCTCTCTCCACACTCGAACTTGTCGATGTGTAATGTCCAGCATGTAAAGGGCAATATATTCTTTTTGTAAATAGTTGGTATTCAATTCTGTTTAAAAGTTTTTAACGATTAACCCCGAAACCTTTAGCAATATTTGTTAAAAACTCGCCAAGTGCGTTACTGCCGTGTAATAGAGGACTTTGAGAAAATTAAGCGAAAAAGCATTTATTTGGGTAAAATCCGGTGCTCAAAGTCGGTGCAATTCAATTCAATGAACATAAAAAGGCATAATTGCCTATGCCTTTTTATGCTTTCCTTATTTTTTATTCATGGATAATTTTTCCATTGATCACTTCATCGTTAAACTATTAGCTATAGGCTCACAACTCGCAGCTGAAAAATTCTTTCCTCTATGCGTAAATCTGAGACTTCTCTGTGCAACTCTGTGGTAAAAAAATTTAAAACTGAATGAGATTTGATACTTCTTGCTCGCAGCTTGTGGCTAGTGACTCGCAGCTAAAAAAAAAGCACTACCTCCAAAAAACTGAAGATAATGCTTTAAAATCTATGGTGGTTTTGCTTAAGCCAGTGTGGCAACCATAACAGCTTTTATGGTGTGCATGCGGTTCTCGGCTTCATCGAATACCAGCGATGCCTTGCATTCGAATATCTCTTCGGTAACTTCCATGGCTTCCAGCCCAAATTTTTGGTAGATCTGTTCGCCAACTTTTGTGTCGCGGTTATGAAAAGCCGGTAAACAATGCAGGAATTTTACATCGGAATTTCCGGTGAGTTCCATGGCCTTTTTGTTTACCTGGTAAGGGAGCAGCAATTTGATCCGTTCCTGCCAAACTTCGTCGGGCTCACCCATCGACACCCAAACATCGGTGTACAGAAAATCACAGTCTTTTACAGCTGTAGCTACATCTTCGGTAATCATTATCTTTCCGCCGGTTTGTGTGGCTATTTTGCGGCACTCAGCCTGTAATTCTTCAGAAGGTTGACAAGCCTTGGGTGCAGCTGCTCTGAAATCCATTCCCAGTTTGGCAGCGCCAACCATAAGCGAATTACCCATGTTGTTTCGTGCATCGCCCAGGTAGCAGAATTTTACTTCCGATAAAGGTTTGTTGCTGTGTTCTTTCATGGTAAGGAAATCAGCCAGAATTTGAGTGGGATGAAATTCGTTGGTAAGGCCATTCCAAACCGGAACACCAGCAAATTCTCCTAATTCTTCCACTATATCCTGTCCGAAACCACGGTATTCAATGCCATCGTACATTCTTCCCAAAACACGCGCAGTGTCTTTCATGGTTTCTTTCTGGCCAATCTGCGAACCCGATGGCCCCAGGTAGGTAACCCGTGCTCCCTGATCGTATGCCGCCACTTCAAATGCACAGCGGGTGCGGGTAGAGGCTTTTTCAAAAATCAAGGCGATGTTTTTACCTGAAAGTTGTGGTTTCTCCGTGCCTTCGTATTTTGCCTTCTTTAAACTTGCAGCAAGATCGAGCAGTTGGTTTATTTCATGGGGAGTAAAATCGAGTAACTTAAGGAAGTTTCTGTTTTTTAAATTATTGTTCATTGTATTTTAGTTTTTTTATTTGGTTGCTGTTGATTGTAATTCGTTACCTATTTTTTTACCACAGAGTTGCATAGAGAAGGAAAGTCCCAGAGTTTCACGGAGAACAAGGCGAAAGGAAAAAGTGTAAAGTCAAAAGTTTTAATACACAATTTATCAGTTTGTCAATTTAACAATCGCTTTTCAATCTTCTATTCAATCTCGATCAATCCTTTCTTCATCTTCATATTCCATTGTAATCTTCGAGCCGTAACTTTTGTCTGCCAGTTTTGTGGCTTCGGTGATGATACTTTTACTGCCGCCATTTTTTATAAAATCAAGGCAGGCTTTAATTTTGGGTTCCATTGTACCTTCAGCAAATGTACCATTTTCGAGATGTTTTAGGGTGTCGGAATAGTTTAAAAATTCCAGTTTTTGCTGCGTTTCCTCCCCAAAGTCTTTGTAAATAAACGGGACATCGGTGAGGACGTATAGCTCATCGGCATCAATATTGGTAGCCAGCATACCCGAGGCTATATCCTTATCGATTACTGCATCTAATGTGCGAACATCGTTGTTCTCATCAAAATACACCGGAATACCACCGCCGCCGGCAGCTATAACGATATTGCCGTTTTCGAGCAATTGACGGATGATGTCTTTATTTACAATGTCAATGGGCGTGGGCGAGGGCACCACCCGTCGGTAGCCGTCTTTACTTTTTGATGTAGGTTTAAAATCCCATCCTTTTTGTTCCGACAACCTCTTTGCTTCTGTTTCGCTATAAACTTTTCCAATACGTTTCGATGGATTTTGAAAAGCCGGATCATCGGCATCAATCTCCACAAGTGTAACCATTGAAATTACGTTTTTCTCAATGCCGTATTTGTTGAGTACGTTTCGCATCATCCGCTCGATCATAAACCCAATTCCGCCCTGCGAGTCGGCCACGCAAATATTCAATGGCATGGGGGCAATGCCGTAAAGCTGTTCGCCGGCATCGTTACGCATTAAAATATTTCCAACCTGCGGCCCGTTGCCGTGTGTAATTACCAGCTCGTAGCCATCGCATAGCAGCGGCACGAGGTTATCAAGTGTGTCGGTTACGTTCTTTTCCTGCTGAACGATGGTTCCTTCTTCGTTACCGCGCAGGATGGCATTTCCGCCCAAAGCAACAACAGCTCGTTTTTTCATTGGTGTAGATAGTTAGTCGTCTGAATAAGGATCAGATGCCTAACAAACATAGAAAAACAAAACAAAAAAAGAAATGTGTTAGCACTTGGTTTTGTGGTGGTTGAACTATTTTACAACAGCTTTTTCAGATTGGTTTATTAATTCGGAAAACAGGTAACACTCTTTCTTTCGAATTGCAAGAAAATGGCCTTGATTTATTAACAGTTTTTTCTTGAAATGATAGCAGGAATTAGCAAGCGGGCATAACTTCTACCTGAGTTTTTTTAGTTAAATTTGCGGACAATTTAACCCACATTATTCAGTTTTAAGAGGAATAATGTTCCAGCTTGGCGGTTAAAGTCGATTTTGTTGAATGATTTTTGGAATCTCAAAAATTGAAATGAAACTTAATCGTTATATTGGAAATTTGTTGTGAATAAAAATTCGGATTAAAAATAATTCCATGGCATTTAGAGCGAAGAAAAAGCCAGTAAAATCAAAAAATAAACGTACCCAAAAGAAGCGTACATCCCTGTTTAAGAGCGAGAAATTGTATTTCCTGTTCGGATTGTTCGTGCTTTTAACAGCAGCTTACCTGTTAATCTCCTTTGTGTCGTTTTTATTTTACGGTGCAGCCGATCAAAGTATAATGGATTCGGGCTGGCGCGAATTCCTTTTCAACACTGAGGTAAAGGCTCAGAATAAAGGGATGAAACTGGGCGCCTATTTGTCGGAAGTAATTATGAACCGAGGTTTTGGACTGGCATCCTTTGGGTTGATTTACCTGATGGCTATTACCGGAGCGCGTATTTTAGGCCGTAAAACAGGAAATTTTCTAAAAAGTGTTTGGTACAGTGTTATCTGCATTATTTGGTTTTCGGTGGCGCTAGGGTTGTTTTTTAATAAAACCAATGCCGGATCGGCTATCTATTGGGGCGGACATTACGGTTTTGTGCTCAGCAACTGGCTTCGCTCGTTGATTGGAATTGTGGGACTTGTGTTCCTGTTGTTCATTTCCGGACTGGCGATAATCGTTGTACGTTTCGACGGTGCTTTTAACATGCTGAAAGGGGTATTAAAAAGAAACGCAAAAGAGGCGGAGCTTGACGAAACGGAGCATGAGGATGAAGATGAAGTTACGACCGACGTTCCGGGCGTGGAAGTTGAAGAGGCGATAACAAAAATTATTGAGGATGACGACGATGTGGTGAAAGCCATTTTTGAGTCGGACGATGATGATGATTTGCCGATAGAAGAGCCGGTGATTGAGATAGAAGATGAAATTGAAATAGAAGAGCCGGAAGAG